>JAGODA010000186.1 GCA_017998475.1 Spirochaetota bacterium
GCTCTCGTACGCGGTGCAGTCGGTCCTCAGACAGCGAAGGGACACGGGCATCTTCCTCGCGCCGGCCCAGACCAATACCGCGCAATCGCCCCTTACACTCCGTCTCATGCTCGAGAACATAGAGAAGATGGCGTCCTCGCCCGTCACTCCCGCCGAGCTTTCCTGGGCCCGGCAGGCCATGATCAACAGCTACATATTCGAATTCGAGACGCCTCTCTCCGTGCTCGAGAAATACATGACGGTCTACCAGATGGGGCTTCCTTTTTCGTATATCACCGACTACCAGCGCGGGATCGCCGCGGTGGACGCCGACGGCGTGCGAGGCGCGGCGAAGACGCTCTTCGGTCCCGGCCCGGTGCGGCTCGTGCTGGGAGACGCGGCGTTGAAAAAGGAGCTGTCACGCTTCGGCGAAGTGGTGGTCGTGCGTCCCTGATTCAGAAGTTCTCCGAATTGCCGATGAACTCCTCGAGCCTGTTGGTGTCGCGGAGGATGGAGGTGATCTCGCGGATGGTGTTCTGTATCGAGGTCATGGCGTCCTGGAACTGCTGTTTTTCGGCGAAGGTGAGGTGCTTCATACCCTCCACGTCCTTCTCGCTGAGGAAGAATTCGAGGTCGCGGAGGGCCTTGAGAAGCGAGCGGTAGAGATGCCTGATCGAACCGTGCATTTCCGAGAAGAAGATGAATCGCATCCTTCTGTCGTCCTCGCCCAGCACCTCGAAAATCTCCCTTCCCGCCGTGTCGAGTTTGGACTGGTAATACGACAGCGAGCGCGGATAGTTGGTGAGCTCGCGATGGTTGTCGATGACCTTCTCGATCCTCCGGATGCCGTCGATATCCATGTTCCTGAAGATGCCCGCCAGGGTCGACGCGTCCATGCGCTCCGTTTCGGGGACCACCTTGGAATTCTTGATGTTCATCATTATTCCGTTAAGACGATCCCGGTGCGTTTTCATCATTTCCAGGCAGCGGTTGATGAACGCGGTCGGATCGAATACCGCCTCGTCCGATTCGTCGAAACCGTCGCCGTTTTCCGGAGATTGAGCGGCGCCGGAGCCGACGGCCTGCCCCTCCTCCCTGGCGAGATATTTCTGCTGCGCCATGCGCTGCTGGTAGTAGGGGGCCGTTTTGGCGGGCGTGCGTATGATCTTGATGATCTCGATCTTTCTGTTTTCGCGGTTATAACGCAGGCCGAACATGTTGCCGTGGCTGTCGATGTACCGTTTGTTGAGGTCGTATACGGTAGCGCGCGAAGGGTCGACCTCCGAGATGTCGTTGATCCTGATGAATTGCGTCTTCATGATTTCGTTAAGGCCGACTCGTCGATCTCCTCGATGAGCTCGGAGAACTGTACCGCGATGTAGGCGTCCTCCTTCACTTTAACCGCGGCGTATTTCTGCGCTATCTCGGACGGGTTGTTTTTAAGAAGCCCTGTGCGGACGATGGTCCCCGACACCTCGTATTTCGCGGTCTTCGTCCGGAAACGGAGCCGGACCGGCATGTTGATGGCGACCCTGGTGTCAGTCACCAGGAAGGCTCCGCCGCGGCTGAGGTCCAGCATGTGGCCCTTGCACTTAACGGGAACGGCCGAATCGATATCGATTTCGTCGGGATTGCCCTCGAAGTAATCGAATTCAATCTTTTCGAAACACTGGTGGCGTCTGTACACCCTCTTTTCACTCATCGAGAGCACCTTCCCGTTGCGTCGGATATTGGAGATGACCGGCACATGTATAGTGCCGGATGGGCCGGATGTCAAGCCTTGTTTTGGCCCCCCGCGGTTTATCGGCGCCGCGTCCCGCGGGGGCGTCATGTAACATCCATGTAAAATAATCGAATACCGGGCCGATGGAAAGAATAGTAATTGCCCGCGGTTCGATTATGTCACGATATGGATAATCCCAACTGACAGGTTCCTTCCAATGACCGGTAAAAATACGCGTTTCATTTTCGTAACGGGGGGAGTGTGTTCCTCCCTCGGGAAAGGCATCTCCACCGCCTCCCTGGGCCTGCTCCTCGAAGGGCACGGATACAGGGTATCGGCGGTCAAGATGGATCCCTACATCAATATCGACCCCGGCACCATGAGTCCCTTCCAGCACGGCGAGGTCTACGTCACCGAGGACGGCGCCGAGACCGACCTGGACCTTGGCTATTATGAGCGCTTCACGAGCGCGCGCCTTACGCGGAAGAATTCCGTCTCGACCGGGCAGATCTATTACACGGTGATAGAACGCGAGCGCCGCGGCGATTACCTGGGCCGAACCGTGCAGGTTATCCCGCACATCACCGACGAGATAAAGAGGCGCGTGTACGACGTGGCCTCGGACGAGGACCTCGATTTCCTGCTCGTCGAGATCGGCGGAACGGTGGGCGACATCGAGTCGATCCCCTTCCTGGAGGCGATACGGCAGATACGCCAGGAACTCACGCCGAGGCGGGTGCTCAATGTCCATCTTACGCTCATCCCCACCATCACGGTCGCCGGCGAGGCGAAGACCAAGCCGACCCAGCACTCGGTCAAGGAGCTCATGGAAATAGGGATCATTCCGGACATCCTGCTCTGCCGCACAAACCGGGCCCTCACCGACGAGATGCGGAGTAAAATCGCGCTCTTCTGCAACGTCTCGGAGCGAAACGTCATCTCCGCGGTTGACATCAAGAGCTCGATTTACGAGATACCCTACATGCTTCACGCAAACGGCTACGACGATATCGTCCTTGAACACTTCGGCATGGATAACAACGCGATCGACATCGCCGCGTGGGACAGGTTCTACGCATCGCTCACCAAGCCGCGGCATACGGTCCGTATCGCGGTTGTCGGCAAGTACATCTCGCTTCAGGACGCCTACCGGTCGATCTACGAGGCGCTCCTTCACGGCGCCGTGGCGAATGAAGCCGCGCTGGAGATCGTGCGCATCGACTCGGAGGACATCGAAAAGTCGTGCGACGGCGGGCCCGAACAGCTTTTCCGGGGAATCGACGGTATCCTGGTGCCCGGCGGCTTCGGCAACCGCGGCATAGAGGGAAAGGTGGCCGCGATCGGATACGCGCGCACGGCGGGCATTCCGCTCTTCGGCATCTGCCTCGGTCTCCAGTGCGCGGTGATCGAGTTCGGGCGCAACGTCTGCGGCCTCGAAAACGCGAACTCATCGGAGTTCGATCCCCGCACGCCGAACCCGGTCATTTCACTGCAGGAGGAGCAGGAGATCATCGACAGGATGGGGGGGACCATGAGGCTCGGCGCGTACCTCTGCGAATTCAGGGAGGGAAGCGTCATCCGCGGCATCTACG
Organism: Spirochaetota bacterium; assembly: GCA_017998475.1. Lineage (GTDB taxonomy): Bacteria > Spirochaetota > UBA4802 > UBA4802 > UBA5368 > MVZN01. Next base: position 3,295 of record JAGODA010000186.1, read on the forward strand.
GTACCGCCTCCGCCATGGAGCGGCACCGTCACCGATTCGAGTTCACTCTTAAATACCGGGAGATCTACGAGAAGAACGGCATGATCGCCAGCGGCATCCACCCGAAGAACAGCCTGGTGGAGACCGTGGAGATTCCGGCGCATCCATGGTTTGTCTGCACCCAGTATCATCCCGAGTTCAAATCGAAACCGACGGCGCCTCACCCGTTGTTCAGGGATTTCGTCCGCGCCGCCATAGAGAACGCCGGGAGCCGCGTCTAGAAAGCGGCGCCCGATTCCCCGCGGAACATCCGCCCGGGCGGTCATGCCGGCCGTCCGGGGCGCCGACCCGTTCCAGGTAAATAATTATTGCCTTGCCACGTCCGACGGAATAGTATTGATATCGAGGGGCCGGGTCCCGCTCGATCAAAGAAGGTACTGTTTACGGAGTGTATGGCGGTCTCGATTAAAATCGGCTTGCAGCAGACGCAGCGTCTGGCGCTTACCCAGTCGCAGCTTCAGTCCATAGAGCTGTTGCAGCTCTCGTCGATCGAACTCGTTGAGGCGGTATCGAAGGAACTGCTGGAGAACCCGGTGCTGGAGGAGGAATACTCGAGCGCCATTCCTCCCGCGACGGAAGGAGATGGAGGTATGGCGGAGGGGGTAAGCCGAGAGCTTTCCGGGGACGAGTCCGTCTATTCCCGCAGAGAGGAGAAGAACATCACGTACGAGGACTCGAGTGACAGCGGCTACCCGATCGCTCACGGTGACGACGACCGGGCGCGATCGTACATTGAAAACGCCGTCGCCCAGGAGGAGACGCTGAAGGGGCACCTGTTGTCGCAGGCCCGCATGGTCTCGCGCGACGACGCGGAGCTCGCCCTTTTCGAGGCGATCATCACCTCCATCGACGAGCGCGGTCTGCTGGCCGCCGACGTAGAAGAAATAGCCCTCAGCCAGAACGTCTCCGCGGAGGCGGTGGGCGCGGCCGTCCGTACCATCGCCTTTTTCGATCCTCCGGGGTGCGCCGCCTCCTCGATGAGGGAGAGCCTCCTTTATCAGGCCGAATCACGCTATCCGGACGATCGGCTGCTTCACGACATCATTCGCGATCATTTCGCAGGGCTCGAGCGCCTCGAGTATGAAAAAATCGCGCGCGCCCTGTCCGTTCCCGTGGACGAGATCATCGGGAAAACCCGGCTCATCCATACCCTGACGCCGTTTCCCGGCAGGCAGTTTGCCGTGAAGGACGTCCGCTATATCGTTCCCGACGCGGAGGTGCGGTGCGTGGACGGCGAGATCCTCATCACCATAAACGACGATTACGTCCCTCCGGTGCGCATTAACCGGTATTACGTGGACATGATGAAGAAAAAAAACATTGATAAAAACCTCAGGGAGTTTATCAAGGACCGGGTCCAGTCGGCCCGCTCGCTGTTAAAGGGCATTTCGAGCCGGCGCGACACCATCGCCAGGGTGACGGCGGTCGTAATGCAGCGGCAGAGCGAGTTTCTTCTGAAGGGACCCGGAAACCTCCGGCCGCTCACTCACTCGGAGGTGGCCGACGAACTCGGGCTCCACGAGTCGACGATCAGCAGGGCGACCAGCAACAAGTTCGTACAGACCCCGTGGGGGGTGTTCGAGCTGAAATACTTTTTCGCGTCGAAGCTCCGCCGGGACGATCCGGACGGCCTTTCGTCCGATACGATAATAAGCCTGGTGCGCGAGATAGTGGCCGGCGAGGACGCCGAGAATCCGCTTAACGACGATGAAATACTGGCGATTCTGGAAAGCCGCGGGATCCGCCTTGCGCGGCGCACCATCGCGAAATACAGGGGGATACTGCACATACCCCCTTCGAATAAACGCAAAAAACTCAACAAGCTCAGGAGCGGGGGAAAAGCATGAACATTACGATTACCGGGAGAAACTTTGAAGTCACTTCGGACGTGCGCGAATACGCCGAAAAGCGTATAAAGAAGATCGAGAAGTACTTCAACCAGCTCATGGAAGTGCTCGTCGTAATGAACGTTCAGAAGCTGGACCACATCGTCGATATCCTGGTGAACGGTGATGGCGTACAATTCTACGCCATCCAGAAGGCGGGGGACATGTATTCGTCCATAGACCTTATCATCGACAAGATGGAGAAACAGATATCGAGATACAAGGACCGGCAGAGCGACCACAAGGCGGCGGTCGCGCTTGAGATGGTCGAGAAGGTCGACATGGACAATCAGGGAGTCGACCTGCTCCTCAACCAGGTGAGCAACAAGCCCAAGACCGAGGTGGAGGCGTTTCTGGAGATGAAGCTCGAGAACAGGGACTTCATCCTGTTCAAGAAAGGCGTGGTCGACGTTAAAAGCGATCTGGACTACGCCAACAAGAATTACGCGGTGATATACAGGAGCGGAGAAGGGTTCAAGATGGTGGAGGTCCCTTTCGAACAGATACGGGAGGCGCGGTTCGACCCCAGGAGTTTTATCGAATGCGATCTCCATGTCCAGAGCGATTCACCGGCGAAACCCAGGGTGAAGTTCACCCCGAAAGAGTGCTGTACGGACATCGAGAAGATCTCGCTCGCCGACGCGCTTCAGAAGCTTTCAGTCTCCGGCGGCGATTTCCTGCCGTTTTTCAACATCGAGACCAAATCGCTCAATGTAGTGTATAGAAAAGGCAAAAACTACGAGGTGATGGTGCCCGCGTTCTGAGGGAAACGGTCCATTCATGCACAGCAGAAAAATATACGTCAGGGACCTGCGCGACGCCGACAGTAAGATCGATCTGCAGATGGAGCTGGTGGCGGGAAAGGAGGGCCTGGGCAAGGAGATAACCGTGGGCGATATAAACCGGCCGGGCCTCGGGCTGGCGGGTTTTTTCGACTTCTTCGCCTACGACCGAATACAGATCTTCGGACTGGGCGAGACCGCCTTTATGCGCCGGCTTACGGCCGGGCAGAAGGAGGAGGTTTTCGAAAAGTTCTTTTCTTTTGACGTATTATGCTGTGTCTTTACCCACAACGAGCATCCCGACGAAATGTTCGTTGAGTTCGCCAACCGCTACCGCGTGCCGACCTTCGTGACCAGGCACCGTACGAC
>JAGODA010000187.1 GCA_017998475.1 Spirochaetota bacterium
ACTCTTACCTTTATAGTAGCGGAACCTTCCAGCACCCACGGCGTTTTCTTTTTGGCTTTCCTTTCATTCTCTTCTTCCTTCTTCGTCTTTTTGCCTTTGCCCTTAACCGGTGGTTCGTTCTCATCCTGTAAATCGAATCCGAGCGGCGAGATCGACGCCACAAGCTCGTTGTTAAGGTCCCGCTCGTTAAATTTCTGCACCAGCTCGTTGAAACTTTTGTCTATTTCCTCTTCCTCGCCCTCGTATTCCGTCTCCGATTCCTGTTCCCTCTGCTGCGGCCCTTCCACATTGATCTTTATCAGAAAAGCGCCCGGCGCCACAGCCTGTTGTCCCCTCGTCCCCGAAAACACATTGATCACCGCGTTGCCCGGCGCCATGTCCGGCGGCACCTTAAGAAAGATCGTCTCCTCCACCGTCTCCTGTCTGTACGGCCGCAACCTCACTTTTATGCCAAGCTTCTCCCCGGGCCTCACCACCGTTATCCCGTTCTTCTTGTCTTTTCCCGTCTTTTCCTTTTCGGCGGCCGCTTCCACAGTCGTCTCATCTCCGGCGGCGGCGGCAGGTTCCTCCGTCATGCCCTCCGGTGTTTCATCTCTATCCGGCGGCATCTCCCCATCGCCGTATGATTCATCCTCCCCGACGTACGCGCCCTCTTCCTCGTCCCAATCCTGCGCCGCAGTCGTATCCTCTTCCGGCCCTGCGGTCGTCTTATCGGCCTCTCCGAACGTCACCGTCGCCGAGGCCGTTACCGACAAAGACTCGGTGTCTTTCGTTTCCTTGCGTTCGTCCGGCTTGTCCGTCGTCCCCTCATCGACCTTCCTGCCGCCGGGCCCCGTCCTTTCGACTATTTCCGCCTTCTCTATCGACGCAAACGAGTGCGTCGAATCGATCTGAACGAAGATGTCGAGGCTCGCCACAGGCGAATTCGTGAAGATATTATCCTGAACCATACCGAGCGCAGTTATCAGCTCCGTAAGCGACCGCGCCGAAATATCGTAACGGTCGTAAAACATGTTCTCCCGTTTAATCTGCGTCTCGCAACCCTCGCAGCCGAGCGAGAAAGATATCGCCGCAGTCCCGTTGCCTATCCGGTCCAGCATGTTGTCGAGGCTTTGCAGCAGCACCATCACTATCAGATTCGTCAGAATATCCTCGTCGCGGACGATTTTGAAGCTGAACGTTTCCGTCTTGTCTATATCGCGGTTCGTTATCGCGATCTTCACCGGAATCATTCTGGGGAAAGAACCCAGCCGGCCGTACAGCGCGCTCCCGCGGTCCTCCACAACCTCGCCCCGCATCACGCCCGTCGATGTCACCTTGAACGGCATCTCGTCGCTGTTCACAATCGCGTGCACGTACGCGTCGGCGAGCAGATACCTCACGCTTCCTTTCCTGAAAAACGGATGTCCGAACAGATAAACTTCCTTCCCGTCGACCATCGTCACCGTTCCGGCGGCGGATATGTCGATGTCTCCCCTCACGAGCTGCACCGAGACCGAGCTTCCCGGCTCGATCGCTCCGGCCGTGCCCACCGCGGCCTCCATCGGCGCGCCGCCCACGCTCAACCCATCCATCGGCTGAATCTCCACTCCGCTGTCCTCGAAGAACTTCCGGATTATCGGATACGTCCGCGCGCTCACGCCGTGGATCGCCACCGGCGCAAGCGCACAACGCGCCTCGAGCACATCCGCCCGCCCGTCGCCCTCGGCCTTCCCGTAGCGAATCCACCTGTATTCCCTGCCGCCGTATTTCACCGGCTCCTTTATCGGAACGAGGCCCTTCTTCGCCTCGTCGTGCTTTTTCACCTTCATCATCGTCTCGATCGGCGTCACCCCGCCGAGTTTGTGGTCGGTATTCGGAAACGTCACCGCAAGCGCCCCGATGATCTTATCGTTGATATATATCGGCGACCCGCTCATCCCCATCGAAACTCCGCCGTGCTTCTCCGCATCCGGCCCCGTCAGTTCGATCAGTATCATCGAATCGCCCGACATCCCCGCGCCCTTCAGCACTCCCTTCACAACTATCGGGAACCTCTCGACCTTCAGCCCCGAATAAACCGTTCTCCCGTAGCCCGTCATCCCGGCCTTCACCTTGTATAGCGGCATGATCTCCGGCTTCGCCTGCGCGGCACAGCAGCACAATATCAAAACAGCGGCGCACATTGCCTCAGCAATTCCGTTCCTTGTGTTTCTAGTGTTCTTTCCGATCATATTTTTCCAAATTCCATTCGATCGAGCTTCCGGACAATTTGGATATTATACTTCCATAAGAGGTTAAAACAAACAATTTATCAACAATGGTATTTGAAAATACCGATTCAGCCTTTTATGACAACAACCGGGCGCAGACGGGCGACCAGCGTCGCAAGGCCTGCCTTCACGCACGTGTCCACCACGTGATCCACGTTCTTGTACGCCTCCGGCGCTTCCTCCAAAATCGACTTCTTGCATTTCGCGTGAAGCGTCACCCCCCGGGATGCGAGATCGCCCAGAATTCGACCCGCGTCGAACCCCGCTTTGGCAGCCGAGCGGCTCTTCAGCCGCCCCGCGCCGTGACAGATCGACCCGAAAGTCTCCTCCATCACAAGCTCGGTCCCCAGCAACACGTAAGACGCGCGCCCCATGTCCCCCGGCACAAGCACCGGCTGTCCTATCCCTCGGTAACGGGCCGGCACATCCTCATGCCCCGCCGGAAAAGCGCGCGTCGCTCCCTTCCGGTGCACGCATACACGCACCTTCCTGCCCTCCGACTCGTGCTCCTCGAACTTCGCTATGTTGTGGCTTACATCGTAAACCAGCCCTAAGCCCAGCCGCTGCGCGGGCGCCCCGAACACACGCTCGAACGCTCCGCGCACGAAATGCGTCAGGCAGTGCCGGTTCGCCCACGCGAAGTTCGCAGCCGCTCCCATCGAATTGTAATACGACTCGCCCTCCGCGGACCCCACCGGCGCGCATGACAACTGCCGGTCCGGAATCTCGATCCCGTACTTATAAGTCGTCGCACGCATCACCTTTATGAAATCCTCGCAGACCTGATGTCCCAGCCCGCGGGAGCCTGAATGTATCATAACCGTCGCGGCGCCCTTCTCCAGACCCATCACACGCGCCGCGCGCTCATCGAACGCCTCGTCCACTATCTGCACTTCCACGAAGTGGTTCCCCGCGCCGAGCGTACCGAGCTGGTCCGCCCCGCGCTCACGCGCACGGCGGCTCACCCCCTCCGTGTCCCCGATCTCCAGCGCCCCGCCCTCCTCGCAGTACTCAATGTCCTCCTCCCAACCGTAGCCCTGCTTCACCGCCCAGCGCGCTCCGTTCCTCAGCACCTGCTCCATATTACGGCCGTCCAGCCTGATCGAACCGCCCGCGCCCACTCCGCACGGCACGTCCCTGAAAAGCTGCGCCCCGAGCTGCTCCGCCTTCTCCCTCACAACCGCCACATCCAAGTTGCTCCTCAGCAACCTCACCCCGCAGTTTATGTCGAACCCCACCCCGCCCGGCGATATCACCCCGTCCTTCTCCGACATCGCCGCCACTCCGCCGATCGGAAACCCGTACCCGTAATGAATGTCCGGCATCGCCAGCGCATAATCCACTATCCCCGGCAGCGTCGCCACGTTCACCACCTGCATCGGCGCCTCGTCGGATTGCAGGTCCTCGTATATCTCCGGCCCGGCGTATATGATACCCGGCACGCGCATCCCGGCGTAACTCGTCCGCGGAATCTTCAACTTGTAGTCGGTAAGTCGATGCAATGATTTTTGCCAGTCCGCCATCTGTCGCTCCATTACCTCATGCAATTCTCACAGATCGAAATAAACCACGGTTTCGAACCCTTCGAGCGTCCTGTCGATGCTGAGAAGGTGCTGTGTCACCGCCTTGATCTCGGCGCACGGGAAAACGCCCTTCATCTGAACACCGCGGACCGTCGCCGCGAGCCTGTTCGCATCGATCGACTCAATCTCCGCTTCCTGAGCATAAAACTTCTTTACCTCGAACAGATACAGCAGTTCGCTCAGCCAGTCGACGAGAAGTTGTTCCGTGTCCGGCGCGTCGAGTTCCACCCTGTGCGACTGCGGCCACCCCTCCGGCGCCCGCTCCGAGATGACAAACGACATCGCGCGCGCCGCCTCCGCGAAAAGCTCTTCCAGCGTCTCGCCCCGCACGCGAACCCCTACATCGGCTCGATGGTCCACTACCTCAAACGGCGACATGTATATATTATAGCAGCAATCGCCCTATCGCGTTCGCGCGCAGTTTGCCCCGCCTGCCGCCCCATGCTAAACTATTTCCGATGAAAAGGTTTTTTGCCATCCTGTTTCTGGCGGCACTGTTTGTCCGGCCCTCGCTCGCCGCGGATTCCTCCGACTCCGACCCCACGGGCAACCCGAAACTCACCACGCGCGAAATCTGCAACAACGTCTGCTTCGGCAGAGATGCCGGCGGCCTTTTCACATGTAACCAGCAGTGTCAGGCCGACGACGCCGTCCGTTTCCCCGTCGGAATCGACTTCCTCACAAAAAAAATGCGCTCCAACGTGCCGCCGCCCTTGCTCCAAAAATTCGAGTTTCAGCCACCGAACCCCCGCCCCGGCGACGATGTTACCGTAACCCTCACCCCCGAAACAAAAGACCTCGAAGCTCAGCGTCTCATCTCGACTAAATTCATCTACGCCTTCGACTCCCCCGCAGACTGGACGCCCGTCGTCCCCGAACTCGACCCCGTCCGCGGCGTCTGGGAAGCAAGATTCAAAATCCCCGACGGCGCGAGCAGGCTTTTCTCCTCGATACGCCTCGGCGACATGAATAAAAACACCTTCATCGTCATTCCCTGCAACGTACAGGGCGACCCGAGAACCTCCGACACATGTTTCTTCCCACTCGTCGACGACATGGTGTTCGACGACCCGGTACGGCAGAAGATCGACCCCTCGCTCGACATCGTCAAAATGACGTTCGGAATGGACGACAGGAAATTCTATTTCAAACTAACCGCGAAGAGCAAAATCGACCCCGGCCTGCGCACGCCACAAAACGCGTATTACTACATGGTAACCATGCACGGCCCCGGCCGCGCTCCCGAAGTCGATCCTTACAACCGCACCATCTTCATGCTCTACGCGCCGTACCTCGGCCCCGCGGCAGACTGCAAGGTGCTCATGCGCAACGGCCACGTCTGGGACATGAACACCGATCCGGTCAAATGCAAAGTCGACGGCGACCGCATCTTCTTCGAACTCTCCCGCAAGGCGGTCAACGCGACTGCCGGCGGCGTCTTCGTCACCTACGCCGCAACCGGCATCATACTCGACGAAGACCACGGCATCATCGTCGACTACTCACCCACCGCCGCCGTCCGTTTCGATAAAAAATCCATCGAACTCGGCAAATGACTTTCTATTCTTTTTCACATTAATATTACGATTTTCGGAATAGACTCGATTCTGAAGTTTTCATACAGGACAGGACCGCCGATTCGCGCGGCCAAAGCATTATCAATCCATAAAAACCACTTAAGTGAATTACCCACGCCCTTCCGGGCGAGGCATCAAATACGAAAGGCAAATATGGAATTTTTAATCGGCATTCATCCCCGCCCTTCCGGGCGGGGTATTCTGCCCGCCTTTTATAAAATCCATCGTCACGAATCACACGCCGAGCTTCGTTATCTCGAACAGATGATAGACGAACAACGCGCCGATCACGTACATCAACCAGTGCACCTTCCGCCAGCCGCCCGAAAAAACCATAAGTATGCAATACGCAACGAACCCGAACGCCATGCCGTCCGCGATGCTCATCGTCAACGGAATCCCGAGCGCTATCAGGAAGCCCGGTATCGCCGTCCGGTAGTCCTCCCAGTCGATCCGCGCCGCGCTCCCCGATATCATCACGCCTACCATTATTAGAACCGGCGCGGTGATCGCCAGACAACCGGTGATCATCATCATCAGCGGCGCGATGAATATGGCAAGCAGAAACAGAACCCCGACGGTGACCGCAGTCAGCCCCGTCCGCCCCCCCTGCTGTATCCCCGCCGCGCTTTCTATGTAGCTCGTCACCGTAGACGTCCCCAGCAACGCGCCCATCACCGAGCCGGCCGCGTCCGCAAACAGCGCGCGACCCACACGCGGCATCTTCCCGTTCTCGTCCATCAGCCCGGCCTGACGCCCCACACCCACGAACGTCCCCACCGTGTCGAATAGGTCCATTATCACGAACACCACGATTATCGTGACAAGCCCGAGACGCAGAGCGCCCGGAATGTCGAGCTGAAACGCCGTCTTCCCAAGCGCGCTCAGGTCCGGCGCCTTGAACAC
>JAGODA010000188.1 GCA_017998475.1 Spirochaetota bacterium
ATCTAAGCGACTCGGGCACGAATACGCCGGCAAGGGTCAGGTCGGTGTCGGCCAGACCGTCCTCGATGTACAGCAGGGCATCGACCTTCAATACGGCCCCCTACGCCTTTACGTAATCTTCCATGTAGATTATGACTTCGGATTCCCTGCGGCGCTGTACGACCCATTTGGCGAATTGCTCGGCGAGCTTCTGCTGGAAGAGCATACCGACGATACGGTCCTCGACCGAGTCAAAGGTAACGGGGCGTTTGCCGAGGAACTTTACCAGGTGGTAGCCGAATCCCGATTTAATGGCACCCGAGAGCTGCCCTTCCCTCATCTGGAAAACCTGGTTGGCGAAATAGGGATCGAGCTCGGCGAGCGACATCCATCCGATGGCCCCTCCCTTTCTGGCTGATCCGGGATCTTCCGAGTGCGCGGCCGCCAGCTGTTCGAAGGACTCGCCGCGGAGCACGCGCTGGCGCAGGGCGTTGATCTCGGCGATGACGCGTTTTTCCTCGGCGAGCGAGGCGTTTTTAGGCCTTATGAGTATGTGTTTGACGTTTACCTCGAAGCCGAGCTTGGCCTTGTTGGCGTTGTACCAGTCCATGGCCTCCTTCCGCGAGGGCGGCGTAACGCCGATGGCGAGCGACATGACCTGTTCGGTGATGAGCGACTTGCGTACGTCCTCCCGGTACTCGTCGAAGGGCACGTTTTCCACCTTTTCGACGCGCTTCTTGAAATCCTCCATGGAGGCGATGTTCATGCGCGCCATGAGCTTCTTGATGTGGTTTGTGACCTTCTCGTCGCTCACCACGATCGACTGCTGTTCGGCCTCCTGAAGGACGATGGAGTCTTCGATGAACCTGTCGAGGAGCCGGCTTCTCTCGTAGGCGAGTCGATTGCGCGGGACGTTCCTGCGCTGCTGAATGCGGCTCAGCCTGCCCGCTATCTCGCTCTCGACGATGGGCCTGTCGTTGACGACCGCGATGACCCTGTCGAAGGGCTCCCAGGAATATGAAGAGCTTGTTGCGGTCAGAACGATCAATACGAAGAGTGACGCGCGCGTGAATAGTTTCATTGCCCTCAGCCGGGAATAACCAGTTTTTGTATCTCGGAACCGTTGTCTCCGAAAAACACGGACTTCAGCCGCTGGATGGTGTCGGTAATGTCCGAGGCGTACAGCTCAATATCGCCGCGACCCTCCCGATTTTCAAGGCTTTTTTCGCCCAGTATGGAGCGCACCTCGCGGGCGATTTCGACTCCCGTGTCGATGAGGTCCATGTCGGGGTACACGTCGGCAATGGCCTTCTTCAGCAGGGGAAAGTGAGTGCATCCCAGTATGAGGTTGCGGACCCCGCCGTCGTACATCTCCTGAAGATAGCGCCTGGCGGTAAGGCGGGTGATCTCGTCATCGATCCAGCCCTCCTCGGTGAGGGAGACGAACAGGGTGGCGTGCTGCTGGACGACTTTCATCCCCGGGGCGATTTTGTGTATCTCGCGGACATAGGATCCGCTGTTAACCGTGGCTCGCGTCGCTATGACCCCGACGGTTCCCCCGGTGGCGCGCGCACAGGCGGCACGCGCGCCGGCCTCGATTACGCCGACCACCGGAAGAGGGTATTCCGCCCGGAGAATGTCCAGCGCGGCGGCCGAGGAGGTATTGCAGGCCACCACGATCATCTTCACTCCGCGTCCGACGAGATAATCGGTTATCTCTCGCGAATAGCGGATGACGGTGTCGATGGAGCGTGTGCCGTAGGGGAAACGCAATGTATCGCCGAAATAGAGTATGTTTTCCGACGGCAGGAGGTCCCGGATGGCCTTGCAGACGGTAAGGCCTCCCACGCCGGAGTCGAATATGCCTACGGGACGGTCATCCATCGGAGGGCTTCCGCTGAGCGTCGGATTTTTTCTTGTACAGCATGTATTCGATGCCGTCGACCAGGGCCTGCCACGACGCCTCGATGATGTTTTCCGATACGCCGACGGTGCCCCAGTGCGCCGCGCGGCGCTTCTGGTCGATCAGGACGCGCACGGGTGCACCGGTGCCTGCCTTTTCGTCGAGGACGCGCACCTTGTAGTCGGTGAGCTGAATCTCGGCTATCTCCGGATAGAACTTCTCGAGCGCCTTGCGCAGGGCGTTGTCCAGGGCCTCGACGGGGCCGTCGCCGTTGGCGGCGGTGTGCTCCACGGTGCCGCCGACTTCGACCTTGATTGTGGCCTCGCAGCTCAGCGCGTTTTTTTCGTTTTTTTCGGTGATAACACGAAAGCCCTTGAGATTGAAGAATGGTATGTATTCGCCGGTGGCCTTGCGTATGATGAGCTCGAACGAGCCCTCGGCTGCCTCGAACTGGAAGCCCTGGTCCTCCAGCGTTTTTATCTGCTTCAATATCCGTGCCGGAAGGGTCACCCCCTCCTTCAGCTCTATGCCCAGCTCCCTGGCCTTGAACTCTATGTTGCTCTTGCCCGCGAGTTCCGACACAAGCACCTTTCTGCGGTTGCCGACGAGCGCCGGGTCCAGGTGCTCGTATGTTGACGTGTCTTTCTTCAGCGCCGAGACGTGAATCCCTCCCTTGTGCGCGAAGGCGTTGTCGCCCACATACGGAGCGCGTTCGTTATGAGCGAGGTTGGCGATCTCGCTGACGTAGCGGCTCACCTCCGTGAGGTGCTCGAGCGCGGACGCGGCGGCGCAGGGCACTTTCATCTTTAACACAAGGTTCGGTATGAAGCTCGTAAGGTCGCAGTTACCGCACCGCTCCCCGTAGCCGTTCATGGTGCCCTGTACCGAGCGGGCGCCCGCCATCACCGCGGTGATTGAATTCGCGACGGCCAGCCCGGCGTCGTTGTGAAAATGCACGCCGACGGGTTTTCCCGCCTCCTTTACGACCGCGCGCGTGACCGCATCTATCTCGTGGGGAAGAGTGCCGCCGTTTGTGTCGCAGAGGACGAGCATGTCGGCGCCGGCCTCCTCGGCCTTCAAGACCGCCGACAACGCGAAATCGGGATTCGCCCGATAGCCGTCGTAAAAATGCTCGGCATCGAGAAATACCTCGAATCCGCGATCCTTCAGATACGCGACGGTGTCGGTGATGAGTTCGAGGTTTTCCCGCAGTGTGATGCCGAGGGCCTCCGTGACGTGGAAGTCCCAGCTCTTGGCGACGATGGTGATGGTGTCGGCGCCCGACCCAACGAGCGCCTGGAGGAACGGGTCCTCTTTCGCCTTCGTGCGGGGGCGGCGTGTCGAGCCGAACGCGGCGATCTTCGCGTGGCCGATGTCCGATTTCCGTATCTCGGAAAAAAAGACATCGTCCTTCGGGTTCGAACCGGGCCATCCGCCTTCGATGTAATCGATTTTAAGGCGATCAATCTCGCGTGCTATGCGGATTTTATCATGCAGGGAAAATGAGATGCCGAAGGTCTGGGCCCCATCCCTCAACGTGGTGTCATATATAATGATCATGGCGCTGTCGTTTTTCGATTTCATCGCTCAATCCGTACGGCCCGGTGGCCGTCCGCGAGGTCGTGTCCGTGCGGGTGGTACGCTGTGATTCATGGCCGGCGGAGCCAGATGGTTGACGGTTATGCTGAATATACCGCCGTTTCCAGCCCTGTCACGGAAAAAGGCATGGTTGGAGGGCGAATTCCATATTTCAAGCAGTTTTTCGCCCCAGGTAGCGCAGGAAACCGTTCTCTATCACTCCCCGGTCTCCGGTCCTCAGCCAGCGCTCCTCGTCGAACGCGTCGATGGCGTCTCCGCGCACTTTATAGTACCCGGCCATCATGTTCGGTCCGCGCGCTAGAATTTCACCCTGTTCCGAGATGCGGACTTCGCACTGGTCGAGCGGAGTGCCGGCTGTACCGAACATGAAGTTTCCCGGCGAATTGATCGTAACGATGGATGCCGATTCGGTAAGGCCGTAACCCTGGTATATCTGGACGCCGGCGGCGTAAAAGAGTTCCTCTATTTCGCGCGGAAGGGCCACCCCGCCGGAGATGAGAAAGCGCACCCTCTTTCCGACGAACTGCATGATTTTCGCCTTGAGAATCATGGCGGTCAGGCGGTGCCGGAGGCGGAGGCCGCGGGTATAGGGTCTCATTTCGAGCTTGTAACTGGCGAGAACCCTTGCGGTGTCGATGGCCCAGCGATAGAGTGCCTGCCGGCAGGGCGGATCGAGGGCCATGCTTCCGCGTATCGAGGCAAAGAGTTTCTGGTAAAACGATGGTGGGGCGGTCATGCAGGTAGGCTCGACCTCGAGCATATATTCCCACGCTTTCCGGTGGTCGTCGCAGTAGCAGTTGACGGCGCCGCGGCTCAGAATGAAGTACGACCAGGTGCGTTCGAAGGCGCGGCTCAACGGCAGGTAACAGAGGGAAGTATCGTTTTCGGTGAGCGGGAAAAGCGCCGAGAGGGATTTGATCTGGTGAAAGAATGTCGCGTGGGTCAGTATTACGCCCTTCGGGTCGCCGGTCGTCCCCGGGGTATAGATGATGCTCGCGTAATCGTCGGGAGAGGCGTGGGAAAGGCGCGTGCGGACGTCCTTTTCGCGCTTCGATTTCCTGCCCATTTCAAGAAAATCGGCGAGCGACTGGTTCTGGGGGACGGTCGTCCTGCCTGAAAGACCGTCGAACACGATGACGCGCTGAAGATAATCCGACGAAAGATAGAAGCTCATGGCCCTGTCATACCGTTCCTCGTCTCCGACGAAAAGGAGCTTGACGCCCGCGCGGTTGACGATGTCCTCCAGTTGGGCCGTATCGAAGGCGCTGAATACCGGTACGGAAACGGCGCCGACCGCCGCGATCGCGAAATCCGCCAGGTGCCATTCGGGGCAGTTCGGCGCGTAGATGCCGATGCGGTCTCCCTCGTTGATGCCGGACTCTACGAGCGCCTTGGCCACGCTCATTATCTGCTCGCCGAGCGCATACCAGGTGATGTCCCTCCAGCCCGAGGGGGTGCGGTGACGCATAGCGGTCCTGCCGCCGAACTTGTCGATTCGGTCGAAGATCATCAGCGCGAGATGTTCCCTGTCCATAGTGCGCCTCGGTGACTGCCGGATATGATAGTACGGGATACCCACGTTCTAGGCCGTAACGTACTATTTTTCAAGAAGAATTAATCAAAACGACCGGCGTTATATGCGCTCGCGCCGGGCAAATGTGCTTGATTTATTCGTTTCCGCGGGATTTAACTGGAGGAGGGCGGGTCGAGGTTGCCGGAGGTTGAAATCGGGTATGGAAAAGAGCGGAACGGGCGGGAGGACGCTTCTGTCGCGGGTGGTTTTCTCCCTTTTTGGGAAGAACGGTAAAGCGCCCGTCACAGGGGCCTTCGCCATTTTCCTCGCCACCAATATCGTTGTGCTTCCCCTGGTCTGGCTGGCCTTGTCGCTTGTCTTATACCGCCACCCGCCTTCGTTCAAGGAAGTCGCCCTGCTCTGGGTGGTGCTCTTCATCGTCTCGCCCGCCGCGGTATGGATCTATCGTCGAATGGCGGGCGAGATGAGGGCGTCGATCGAGGACCTGAGCTACGAGATCAGGTGGAAGAACCTGATGATGGATTACACCGACGAGATATTCGTCGTGCTCAATATGTACGGGCAGATAGTGGCCTTCAATCGCAACTTCGACAGGCTGGTGGGCGCGACGAGGGAGGAGCTTGTCGGGATGCCCCTGCGCCAGATACTGGACCGGAGCTTTATCGAAAAAGACACGCACCTCGGCTACATCCTGCTCGACCGGTTCAGGGACGTATTCTGGGGTAACGAGGCGGATTTCACTTTTCCCTTCAGGGAACAGGAAGGCGGGGAGATACGGAACATCAGCTTCAGAATGATCCCGATACAGCGCGAGGGCGAGCTGCAGAACATCCTGGTGACCGGCCGCCCGGTGCCGGTCGACAGCCTGGCCGGAATGTTCCTGGAGCGCGAAACGAGCGTATATGTTATGGATAACAACCTCACGCAGCTCTACGACCTTTCGTACCGCTTGACCCGCAATCTCCAGCGGTACCTTAACCCGGGCCAGATATATCTCGTCCAGATGGCGCTTCAGGAGGTGCTGATCAACGCCGTGGAACACGGTAATCTCGAAATCGATTACAGCCGAAAGACTGAGCTCAAGAAGAGGAAAGGAAACTACTGGGACGTCGTGATCACCGAGTCGAACCAGGAGCATCTGAAAAACAGGAAAGTACACGTAAGTTACGCGCTCGACCCGGACAAGGTCGTGTACATCGTCCGCGACGAGGGGCAAGGGTTCGACTGGGCGAAATACCTGGGCGACGAGCCCGCGGCGATCGGCGAGCAGCTCATGGAACACCAGCACGGTGTAGGAC
>JAGODA010000189.1 GCA_017998475.1 Spirochaetota bacterium
AAGGTCGATGAACGCGCCCCCGCCGCCCGCCAGCCTTCGGATGTAGGCGGCCATCACGGCGATCGCGAGGTTCTTTCCCCCGGCGCAGACGTCGGCGATCTGTATGCCGGAAAGCGCCGGGCCCGTGGCCTCGCGGCCGGAGTACGAGTCGATGCCGGAGAGCGCGAGATAGTTGATATCGTGGCCCGCGCGCTCGGCGTAGCGGCCGGTCCGGCCGTAACCGGTGAGCGAGCAGTAAATGACGGAGGGAGCGGCCTTTCGCACGTCGTCGTAGCCCAGGCCGAGCCTTTCCATCACCCCCGGCCTGAACTGTTCCAGAACGATATCGTAATCGCGAAGCAGACGGAGGACGATCGCGCGGGCGCCGGGGTTTTTGAGGTCCAGCCCGAGCGAGCGTTTCCCGCGGTTGATGTGCGCGTACGCCGCGGACACGCCGTCGACGAAGGGCGCGCTTATGCGCATGAGGTCCGGATTGTTGAAGTTCTCGATCTTGATTATGTCGGCGCCGAGGTCGGCGAGCATCATGCTCCCGTAGGGGCCCGGAAGCAGGTACGTGAAGTCCAGGACCTTCATTCCCTCGAGGGGAGGGCGCTCTGTCGTGTTCATGCTTGCCGTCATCGTGGAATCGGCGGGGGCGCCGCCTTCCGGCGCGCCGTCCTACTCGAGCCCCGCGTTTTTGAATACGTAATCGATTTTCTCAAGATAGCCCGCTATGTCGAATATCGCGTCGAGCTCGCCCTCGCCCAGGAGGGCGCCTATTTTCGCGTCGCGCCCGGCCAGCTCCCTGAGCGTGCCCTCTTTTTTCCAGACCCGCATCGCGTTGTCCTGCACCAGCGCGTAGGCCTCCTCGCGCGTTATGCCCTTTTCCACGAGCTTCAGGAGGAGCGACTGCGAATAGAAGAGGCCGCCCGTGCGCTCCAGGTTCTCCTTCATCGCATCGGGATAGACGATGAGCCCGTCGAGTATGAAGATCATGCGGTGGATGATGTAGTCCAGCGCCACGGTGGAGTCGGGGAGTATGACCCGCTCGGCCGACGAGTGCGAGATGTCGCGCTCGTGCCAGAGAGTCATGTCGTCGAGCGCCACGTTCATGTTGGCCTTTATCACGCGCGAGAGGCCCGAAACGCGCTCGGCGAGGATGGGATTGCGCTTGTGCGGCATCGCGGACGATCCCTTCTGGCCCTTCTGGAAGGGCTCCTCGACCTCGCGGACCTCGGTGCGCTGGAGGTGCCGTATCTCGGTGGCGAGCTTGTCGAGGCTTCCGGCCGTAATGGCCAGGGCCGCCATGAACTCGGCGTGGCGGTCGCGCTGTATGATCTGCGTGGCGACGGGCTCGGCCTTCAGGCCCAGCTTTTCGCAGACGTAGCGCTCGACTTCCGGATCGATATTGCTGTATGTGCCCACCGCGCCGGAGAGTTTTCCGTACGACGCGTTCTCGATCGCCGCTGCGAGACGGTCGCGGTCGCGCTGGAACTCCTTGAAGTAGAGCGCCATCTTCATCCCGAAGGTGGTGGGCTCGGCGTGCACGCCGTGGGAGCGGCCCATGCACGGCGTCATCTTGTGTTTCAGCGCGAGCGCGCGAAGCTTTTCGATGAGGGTATCGATCCCCTTCAGGATGATCCCTCCCGACTGTTTCATCTGGATGGAGAGCGCCGTGTCGACGATGTCGCTGGAGGTAAGGCCGTAGTGGATGAAACGGCTCGACGGGCCCACGTACTCGCCCACACAGGTGAGGAAGGCGATGACGTCGTGATGCACCTGGTCCTCGATTTCCAGGATCCGCTCTACATTGAAATCCGCCTTCTCGCGGATTACGGCGAGGTCCTTTTCGGGTATAAGGCCCAGCCGCGCGTTGGCCTCGCAGGCGGCGATTTCTATGTCCAGCCATATCCTGAACTTGTTTTCAAGCGTCCAGATGGCGGCGATTTCCTTTCGTGAATAGCGGTCGATCATGACGTCCCCTGACATAATGGTGAGCTGAACTGGAAGTTTCCCGCGCGCATCGGTCTAAAATCAAGCAATTTTTATTAGGCCGGGAAGCGTCGTTTTTGTCTTTTCACGGTATTTTCCGGCTTTCCGCTTTGGGATAGCCACGTCTTTACGCTCCTCGCGATGATGGCTGTTAGGCCGGTAATTAATTCTTATCCGCCCGGTACGCGCGCGCAGACGGGAATGGGAGTTCCGCGATGCCGCCGCTCCCGCTACAGCCCGGAAAAAAGCATTCCCTTGGATTTTATCTCGCAGTGGAAGTAGCTCTCGACGAAGAGCGTGAGATGGAAGAGCAGGCTGAGGACCGTTTCGGCGGAAAAGCTCCCGATGTCCAGATCCGAAAAGCGCGTGGAAAGCGCCGCCGCGACGAAGTCGCGCGCTTCGGCCCGGAGCATCGACCCGCCGGTTCCGCGACCTCCCGTACAGCGCTCGCACACCGGTAGAAAATCCGGCGTGTCGAGGGTGAAAGACAGGAAATCTGTTCTGCCGCACGCACCGCAGCGCCTGAAATCCGGCAGCACGCCGTGGAAGCGCAGGAGATGGAGCAGAAAAAACGCCGAGAGATGGACATGGTTGGCGGTTTCGGCGAGAGCGTCGATCGCCGCGGAGGCGAGCGCGAAGATTCGCGGCTGGGGATCGCCGTGCCCGGTGGTCCTGTCGACAAGCTCGAGCAGATAGTAGAGGTGCAGTATGCGCGCGAGGTCCGTTCGGAGGTCCAGCCGGTGCCGGACCACCCTGAATTCGTTTACGACCTGGAATTCTCGGTTATCGTGCTGGTAATACATCAGGTCGAGAAGGGTGCCGGGGTCTCCGGCGGCGAGGGAGCGCTTTCTGCTTTTCTTGAGTCCCTTGAAGATGAAGTTCGTCTTCCCGTATTCGGCGGTGAGCACCCGCGCCATAATGTCGGCCTCGCCGGACTGCCGCGACTGCAGCACGAGGCCGGCGGCCTTCCTTATTTCCATCTCATTGTTCGGTCCTTGAAATCGTGACGATCACGCGCGTCAACCGGGTCCCCTTGATCTCCTTGATCTTGAACGAAATGCTCTCGAAGCGGACGGTTTCGTTCTTTTTGGGGATCTTGCCGAACAGGTCGAACACCAGGCCGCCGATCGTGTCGAACTCGTCGGTGGGGAGCCTGGTTCCGGCCTCCTCGTTGAAGTCGGACAGGGTCATGCGCGAGTCGACCTCGTAGGTGTTGCGGCCGATCTTCCTGATCTCCGGGGCTTCGTCGTCGTCGAACTCGTCCTTGATGTCACCGACGATCTCCTCGATGATGTCCTCGAGCGTGATGATCCCGCCGAAGCCGCCGTACTCGTCGACGACACAGGAAAGGTGCAGCCTGCGCCGCTTGAACTCCACCAGCAGGTCGTCCAGCGGCATGGTTTCGGGGACGAAGTAGGGGCGGTGCAGCATCTTTTTCAACTCGAACTTCCGCGGCTTGTGGGCTATGAAGGGCAGGAGCTCCTTGACGTAGAGTATACCGGCGATGTTGTCGATCGTCTCGTTGTAGACCGGTATGCGGGAGTGCCCGGCATCGTCAATAACCTTTACCAGCGCGTTGAGCGCAATGGTTGTGGGGACCGCGACCACGTCGATTCGCGGGATCATGATCTCGCGCACGTTCTTGCTGGCGAGCCCCATCACGCCGCGGATCATCTCCTGCTCGGCCGTTTCCGGGGCGGGCGGCTCCTCCCCGGTGGCCTCGACGGGCGCCGTTTCGCGCCGCGGGCGTCCGAGGAGATCTTTGATTTTCAGTAACAGGTTTCCAAGCGCCGATCGTCCGGGTGAGTGGGGCAAATCCGAATTGTCAGATGTCATTGTCTGGCGTTCATCCTGTAAAGGAGTATCGCGCGGCACGCGGATACTATTCCATACCGATGTGCGGGCCTGTCAATCAAATAATCGACGGGGGACCGGCGCCTATTTCCAGATGGAAAACTTCTTGATGGTGGAAAGCACCAACTCCGACGCCTTCATGCATTCGTCCCTGGTCAGGTTGCAGTCGTTGTACAGGGTGTCCGCTATGAACTTCCTCATCGCCATGTAAACGTCCTCGGTCGGATGGAATACGAACGAAAAATTCTCGCCTACCGTGTCGAGGATGGTGAAGGAGGAATACAGCATTACCGGCTCGCGCGGGACCATGATCTTTTCCTGTTTCTTGCCGGTGATCACCTCGAGCTCCGAAAAGCGGTAGGGAATGGCCTTTCCCTTCTCACGATGGACGGGTTCCGAGAAACGGTGAATGAAGGTCGCCGGTTCGACCAGGATATGAGTCCTGTTGCCGTCGGTCTTGAAGACGAGGCCCTCGGGGCTTTTGTAAATGTCCTTAACGTTGACGTACGAGGTGATCTCGTAGATGGTGTAGGCCGAGTCCGTGTCGAAAAACGATGAAATGATGAATCCGCCGTTGGCCGGTATGGTGTTGCCGAGGTACGCCTTGAGAAGGGAGGTTGCTTTTGCCATAATGAGCTTCCTTCACGCAGATGATATGCGGACAGCCGTCCAATCCGTCCAGAAGTGTATACCCGCGGAACATTAAAATCAATAAAATTTTATTTTTCTTGACGCTGCGTGTTTTCTGCCTTCCTGAGATATTCCAGTATCAAGGGTGGACCGGAACCGGCGTCGAATCGCCGGGGGCGCGTTCGCGGCGCCCGCGTACCCGGACCCGTAAATATACGGAGTGTACGGCCGCCATGAGCAAGAAATTTTTCGATCCGGAACCAAGGGTTTTCGCCCATCGCGGGGCCTCGGGCGCGTATCCGGAAAACACGCTCGCTTCGTTTCGCGAGGCCGTAAGGATCGGCGTGGATGTGATAGAAACCGACGTCCATTTCACCCGGGACCACAGGTTCGTCGTGGCGCACGACGGTGAGCTTGGCCGCATCTGCGACGGAAGCGGGGCCGTGGAGGACTATACGCTCCCGGAGCTCAAAAAGTTCGACGCCGGCTACGGTTTCTCCACGGACGGCGGGCAAAGCCATCCGTTCAGAGGCAAGGGGCTCACCCTCATCTCGCTCGAGGAGCTTCTGGAGGAGTTTCCCCGCCAGCGTTTCAACATCGACCTGAAGGCCAAAAATCCGGCGCAGGTGCCGTATTACTGCGAACTCGTGGAAAAATGCGGAGCGGTGCACAGGGTGCTCACCGCCTCCGAGCACTCCGATAACACGCGGCCGGTGCGAGCGCGTTTCCCGGAGATGGCCACGTCGTTCTCCATGTCGGAGGCGCTGTGGTACTACTTCATGTTCAGATCGGGACTTCTGTATTTCAGGAAACACTTCCCCGCCGACGTGCTTCAGATCCCTGAGTTTTTCGGCCCGTCGAGGGTGGTCAGCGAAACCTTCGTGGAACAGGCCCACCGTAAGGGGTTGCGCGTGCACGTGTGGACAATCAACGACGAGCAGGGCATGCGGCGTATCTACAACACCGGTGCCGACGCGGTCATGTCAGACCATCCGGCACTCCTGAAAAAGGTGGCAGCGGGGTATTTCCCTCCGGAGGGCTGATGCGCTCCCGGTCCTGTGATTCGCTTGACAGGCGCGCATACCGCGTGTAGTATAGGGTTCTCGTGTAACCGGGCGGGATAGCGGCCTTTGTTGCCGGAGTCCGGATGCGCGGCCGGCCTCCGACTGTACGGGCCGGAAACGCCTGTGCGGCAAGAGGTCTGCGGTATTGAATTCTGACGATACGGAACGCGCGGACGAAACACGGCCGGCCGGTCACGATGATCTGCGTTTTCAAACCCTCTTCGAATCCATCCCCGACGCGATCATGCTGATCGAGCGCGAAACCGGCGCCATACTCGACGTCAACGGGGCCGCCTGTACCATGTACGGATACGGCCGGTCCGAACTTCTCTCCATGAAAAACACCGATATCTCCGCCGAACCGGAGGCGACCCGCGAGACCACGGTGGGAGAGGTGTATTACGTTCCGCTGCGGTATCACCGCAGAAAAGACGGAACGGCCTTTCCGGTCGAACTGAGAATATCGCGTTTCGATTACGGGGGCCGCGGGGTAAACACGGTGGCGGTGCGCGATATCTCGGAACGACTGCGCATCGAGGAGGAGGCCAGGAGGGCCAATCTCGACCTGGCCGCCGTGAACGAGCGATACCAGAAGGTCGTGGAGAACGCGAGCGACCTGGTGCTCATCATCCGCGACGGTGTGATCCATTATTCCAACCCAATGATGAGCGAAATAATCGGCTACGATCGTACCGAGGTGGAGGGCCGGTCGTTTCTCGATTTCGTCCACCCCGACGACCGGGTGTCGC
>JAGODA010000190.1 GCA_017998475.1 Spirochaetota bacterium
GAATCGGACAGGGCCAGGGCGGAAAAGGAGATTGTGGAATTTCTTTCGCGGATCGAGTGACTGGAGCGCCGCGAGCGGGGTTGCGCGTCATCGGGGCGCCGGCCTTATAACAGCCTCCAGGACAGACGCCATCTCTTCTATGTTATACGGCTTCGCGACGACACCCGCGAAGCCGTGCGCGCCGAAGTTCGACATCACCGGGTCGCTCGAGTAGCCGCTCGAAACCACCGCGCGGACATTCTCGTTCATCGCCGCGAGCTTTCTGAGCGTGTCCAGGCCGCCGGGCCCGCCGGGAATGGTAAGATCGAGTATCACCGCGTCGTAAGGCGCGTTCGTCTCGAGAGAGCGCTCGTAGCGCATCACCGCGTCGTTGCCGTCGCGCGCCGTTTCGACGGCGTATCCGAGCGCCCGGAGCATCTCGGAGCCGACCGCGAGTACCGACTCGTCATCGTCCATTATCAGCACCTTTCCTTTCGAATGGCGCGTGACGCTTCGTACTGGCCGCGCCTCCCGGGGTTTCGCCTCGGTCGCCGGAAGGCTGATTGTGAAGACGCTGCCCTCTCCGACTCTGGACCGTACTTCGATGTGCCCGCCGTGTTTGTTGACGATCGAATAGGAGGTCGTCAGTCCGAGGCCGCTTCCCCTCTGCTTGGTGGTGAAGTAGGGATCGAATATACGCGAGAGCAGATCCGCCGAGATGCCGATACCGTGGTCTTCCATTTCGATCCGGACATACCTGCCCGAACGTAAACGCTCCGCCGCGCCCTCGGCGATACTTGTATTGCGGGCGCGAATCCGAAGAGTTCCCCCCGCTGGCATGGCCTGCTGGGCATTGATGGCTAGGTTGTTGAAAACCTGACTTATCTGGCCCGGGTCCACCTCGGCCGGCCAGAGCCCTTCCTCGATGTCGAACTCGGCCCTGATGTTCGTACCGCTGAGGGTGAACTGGATCGTCTCCGTGAGGAGTTGGGCGATCGACGTGACCTTTTTGATGGGAGCGCCGCCGCGCGAAAATGTGAGCAGCTGCTGGGTGAGATCGCGCGCCCTGAAGGTCGCCATTTCCGCGTCTTTGAGTATGCGTTCGGGCGCGCTTCCGGCCTCGGACTGCATTCTGGCGAGGGAGATGTTCCCGGTTATCACCGTCAGGATGTTGTTGAAGTCGTGGGCCAGGCCACCGGCCAGCACACCGAGCGATTCCAGTTTCTGGGAACGGGCAAGCTCCTCCTCGGCACGCTTGCGGTCGGTGATATCGCGCACAACCGCCAGAAGGCGCTCGGCGCCTCCAATGACCGCGCGGCGCAGGCTTACCTCCACCCAGAACCGCCTGCCGTCGAGGTCCGCGGTAAACCATTCGAAGATATGATGTCCGTTTTCAACCGCGCGGCGGAAGTTTCGCATGGCTTCTTCCACCGTGAATGGAGCCTCCTCGAGGCACAGGTTGTGATAGTCGAGCGTGGAGAGATCCGCGTTCCGGATTCCGTACATTTCCTCGGCCCGCCGATTGACCTGGAGAATATCTCCGCTTTCCATGTCGTGGACGAAGACGGCGTCGTTGACCGAGTCGAGAATGGTGCGAAGGTTGTCTTCGGACGATCTGAGGGCCTCCTCGGCGCGCTTCCGTTCGGTGATGTCGAAGAAAGTCCCGATTACGGCGGGCCTGTTTCCGTAGCTCATCATCGAGGAGGTGAGATCGATCCAGACGTCGGTGCCTTCCCTGTTCAGGATTTTCAGCTCGTAACGCATCGGAACCGCTTCTCCCGCCTGACGGCGGGCCACTCGCTCCCTCATAAACGCAACAAAATCGGGATGGATGAGCCGATCGATCCGGTCCATCGCGAGTATCTCCCGCAGGGAATAGCCGGAGATCCGTTCCATCGCGGGGTTCGCGTAGACGAAGCGGTCATCCTGCCAGATGTAGATGCCGGAGGCCGTGGTTTCGGCCACGGCGCGGAATCTGGCCTCGCTCTCTCGAAGCGCGTCTTTCGTGCGGTTGATCGTGCTGGCGTCGACGAGTACTCCGTGGAATCCGACGAGCCCGCCGTCGCGAATGGTCGGGACCGAATGCAGGACCGCCGGGAAGAGGGTTCCGTCGCTTCGAATGACATGGTATTCAACCGGCCCGATCCGTTCGCCGGCGAGCAGGCGGTCGAAATCCGCCGCGGCGCGCTCAAGATCGCGCGGATCGATCATGGCGAAGACGTTAAGGCCTTTTTCGACGGCGTCATCGGAATAACCGAACACCCGGTACGCGGTCGCATTGGCGAAGAGAATGTTGCCCCGCAGGTCGATTTCGTAGACCGATTCGGGCAGCGAATCGGCGAGTTCCTTGTGACGGCGTTCGCTCTCTCGAAGCGCGGTTTCGGCCTGCATTCGCGCGATCGAGGCGCCGGTCTCGCGGCCGATGGCGTTGAGGATGTCCCGGTCTTCATGGGTGAACCGGTGGGGGGTGTTTCTGGACAGGTTGAGAGTGCCGATGGTGTGCTCACCGTAGACCAGGGGCAGCACCGCTATCGTCGCGATGCCGTAATTTTCGGCCCATTCGGGTCGAAACTCCCTGACATTCTCGATATACAGAGGCATCTTCTCGACGAGAAAATGCCCGGCCAGGCTGTCGCTCTTCGAATACTGCCGAACCTCCGCAATGAACCCGGGGGGGAGACCGCGGTGGCTGTGGAGCAGGATGGTGCCGTTCTTTTCGTCGACGAGGTAAATCCCGCCGGCGTCGAAATCAATCACCTCCAGGGTGGACTCGAGTATGGCCTCCAGGAGCGCGGACAGATCTCCCGCCTGGTTTGCGGAAACTATGATTTTATAGAGGATTTCGATCTTTCGGTTGATCTCTGACATTGAATACGGGTCTCACCGCGGGCTCCATACGACCGCCCGCACATAGTATATGCGGGAATTATTATATCACCTTTATAACCCGGTCAACGAGCTTTTCGACGATTCCGGCCATCATTTTGCCGCCGTATAAACTGATTGACAAAGAGCCCTCCCGCGCTACCTAACCATGACATGGAGTTCAGGGTTCTAGGGTGCGATGCGACCACCGGAGCGCGAAGAGGCGAGATCGTCACTTCCCGTGGTGTCGTGCGAACGCCGGTATTCATGCCCGTTGCGACCCGTGCCGCAATAAGAGCCCTCGGCCTCCGGGATTTCGCGGAGATAGGATTCGACATCATCCTCTCCAACACCTACCATCTCTACCTACGTCCGGGAATCGAGGTGCTTGAAAAGGCGGGCGGCCTCCATCGCTTCATGAACTTCGAACGGCCGATACTTACCGATTCAGGCGGGTTCCAGGTATTCTCCCTTTCTTCGCTCCGGAAGCTCCACGACCATGGCGTGGAATTCAGGTCGCATATCGACGGCTCGCGGCATCTCTTTACCCCCCGAACGGTGCTGGACATCCAGCGGGTCATCGGATCGGATATAATGATGGTGCTTGACCACTGCGCCGAATATCCGGTTTCCGAAAAAGCGGCCCGGGAGGCCGTCGAGCGCACCGTGGACTGGGCCGTGGACTCCTATGCTTACTGGCGCGACCGCTTCGATACCCGACGGCAGGCGCTTTTCGCCATCGTGCAGGGCAGCGTGTTTGGAAACTTGCGGGTGGAATGCGCCGAGCGTCTGTGCGAAATGGACTTCCCGGGTTTCGCGATCGGAGGGCTTTCGGTAGGCGAGCCGAAAGAGCTTTACAGGGAAATGACCGCAGTCACCCTCTCCCGCCTGCCCGGTGAAAAGCCGCGCTACATGATGGGGGTGGGCAGTCCTCTTGAAATTCTCGACGCGATCGAATACGGCGTGGACATGTTCGACTGCGTCATGCCCACGCGCATCGCCCGCAACGGCACGCTGTACACCTCCTCGGGAAGGATCAATATCAAGGCCTCACGATATGAAAGTGATTTCGAACCGCTCGACGCGCGCTGTTCCTGCTATGTGTGTACGAATTTCAGCAGGGCGTATCTCAGACACCTGTTTCGGGCGGGCGAGATCGCGGCGTTCATCTACAATACGCACCATAATCTGTATTTTATGAAAAATTTTATGGATGAAATAGGTGCCTCGATCGGCACGGGCGACTATCCCGCCCTCGCGCGCAGGTGGCGTGAGGCATTCGAGGGAATCTGAACAATTAATTTGCGGAACGCTGAAATTATTTCTATTGACACACGTTCAAAAAACAAATAGTATATAGGGCTGTTCCGGTTCCGGCTTCAGCAGCGGCAATTTCAGGAAGGAGCGAGCGCACATGGATATTACCAAGCGTACGAAGGGCGAGGTCGTCGTGCTTGATATAGCGGGCGAAATAGACCTGTACAACGCGCCGGAGATAAAGGATATTATCAATAAGCTGATAGAAGAACAGCGGTACAACGTTGTCATCAACCTCGAAAAGGTTTCGTATATAGATTCCTCCGGCATAGGCGCGCTGATTTCGAGCCTCTCGAATCTCAAAAAATACCAGGGCGGGCTGAAGATCATCAATGTCTACGCTTCCGTGAGAAAGGTTTTCGAGCTCACCAAGCTGACCTCTTTCTTCGATATCTTCGATTCGGAAGAGGACGCTCTCGATTCGTTCAATAAATAGCTCGCATAACCCGGCGCCTGGCCGGGCTTCCGGACGGGCCGTCCTCCCGGGCGGTCCGGGCAAAAATAATGGATGGGGTTCAACAATGAAAAGAGCACGAAAAACCGCGGCCGCAATCGTGATCATCGTTATCGCGGCACTGTCAGTCGGCTGCGGAGAGCCGATACCCGTTCGCGAGATGTCGCTTGCGCGGATGGAGATTACCAGGGCCGAATCGGTGCGGGCGGACAAATACGCGCCCGCCGAGATGGAAGAAGCGAAAAAACTGCTCCTCGGGACCCACGAGCTTATAAAGAATGACGAGCTTGAAAAAGCGAAGCAGGGCGCGCTCGATTCCTTCGCCAAAGCGCGCGAGGCCTATGAAAAGGCCCTGCCTCTGCTGGCCCGGGACACGATGGAAATCGCGGAGAAGAGTCTCGGAGAGGCCGAGGAGGCCAACGCCGACATGCTCGCCGCGGACGAGTTCGAAAAGGCCCAGGCCGCGTTTAAATCGGCCTCCGATAATTTCGAAAGCAAGAAATACTACGAATCGTACCGGGCCGCCCTCGAGGCCGACAAACTGGCCAAGAGCTCGCGTAATTCGGCGCTCGGCAAGCGTGCGATCCTCAAGGAGGCCATAGCCGAGGTGGATTCGGTGATAGCCGAGGCCGTTAAGTTCAACGCGCGAAAACATTCCCCCGAAAAGCTCAAAACCGCCGAAGAGAATAACAGGACGGCCGCCGAGTCGCTCGATGGACTCCAGCTTAAAAAGGGCTTTGCGGCGGTGGCGATCGCCAAAACGAACGCGGACGAGGCCTACCTCGACGCGCTGAAGGGATCGTCGGCGGACGACCTCGCCGCGGCGTCGGCGGCCGTCGATAAGGCCGGAAAGTCCAGCGGCGCGGCGATCGCGAAGGACGAGCTTGCGGGCTCAAAGGAGTCCCTCGCCCGCGCGAAGGAGGCGCACGACCAGGGGCGGTATCGCGAGTCGATGGTTCTCTCCGCCGAGGCGGCGCGCCTTGCGGCATCGGTCGAAGGCGCGAAAAAAACGGGCACGGTCGCGGCGGGGAAAGAAAAGGACGCCGCGGTGGCCGGCGACGCGGAGGCGGGAGACAGGGAATACAAAATCTACCGGGTTAAATACAATCCTTCGCGCCGCGATTGCCTGTGGCGGATCGCCGAAAGGTTTTACGGTAATCCACGGCTGTGGACGCGCATCTACGAAGCGAACCGGGATACCGTTCGGAACCCGCACTTCATCAAGCCGGGACAGTCACTGAAGATTCCCCTGCTCGCTCCGGCGAAGGGGAACCCTAAATCTTCCGGCGAAAAGGTCGTCGAACAGAGCGCCATCCGAATGGAGGCGGCACCCGACGAGGACGTTCCCGAGGACGCTCCGGGAATCGACGAAGATCCCTCGGGCGACCAGCCGGAGGAGGACGTTCCACCGGATGGATCGGAAGAGGAGATGCCGCCCGAGGACCAGATGTAGGCGCGTACCGTAAAAACGAGTGAAATCCCCCGCCCCGGCGGGGGATTTTTATGCCGGTAACAAATTCAGGAAAACGCTTCCAGATATCATCAACACGGACTATTGAACGGTCGTTATGCCCGGTGCGGAACGTGTATCCCATGGACATAGTGAAGATTCGTGGCGGGGTGGACATACG
>JAGODA010000191.1 GCA_017998475.1 Spirochaetota bacterium
GCCCTGACCAGCGCGGCAAGCGCCCTTGCCGTTACCGAGGGATCCCCGACTCCGCGCACGGCGCTGAACGTCTCCGCCGACGAGGCGTCGACGGAGACGCATATCCGCCCCGCGCCGGCGGCGATGATGGAGTCGGCGCGCCTCTCGCTCATCAGGAATCCGTTTGTCTGGAACCCCACCCATGCCTCCGCCGGCATGAGGCTTCGCGCGCGGGCGATGAAGTATTCGAGGTCCGGGTGCAGGAGGGGCTCTCCGATGCCGCTGAGCACCAGCGCCCGCAGTGCGTGCATTCCCTCCTCGAGCCGGGAGAAGCGGGCGCGGGAAAGGTCCCCCTCGGGAAGGCAGGCCGCGCCGCTGTGCTTGACGCACATCGCGCATTTGAGGTTGCAGCGGGTGGTGACCTCCACGAAGAGCTTTGAGGGATGGTCTCCCAATGCCGCGGATGTATTCGTTTCCGCCATCATGTCCCGGTGTACCTGAATGCCGCATCGTTTCGGAGGGGCTTTCGCATGTCGCCTGGTCCGCGCTCCGGGCGGCACCAGGAATATTCTAATGAATGACGCGGTATTTTTCAAAAATAAATATTCATAAATGTTCAATAAAACTTGTTTGACGTACGCGTAATCCGGTGATCTATTATAAACAATCACGTGTGCGCGTCCCTCGCCATTCCACGGCGAACCAGGGGATCTGCCTCACATTTTTCCACAGCACCTCGGGCCCAGAGCGGGCGGTTCCCCCCCGGGATGTATGGCGGTTCGGAGCACTCCCTCGAGCGGGAGGGCGTGTTTCATCTTATTGTATCGTGGCACCCGCCGCACACCACCACCACAGGAGGGAGCCAATGGATAAAATTCTCAGGATCGACATGGGTGCGAAAGGGGGACCTAAGACAAGCGAGGCGCCCCTGGGCGATTACGCGGGCCTCGGCGGACGGGCGATGACCTCGGCCGTGGTCTCGAAGGAGGTGCCGCCGCTGTGTCACGCGCTGGGGGCGGAAAACAAGCTGGTCATCGCGCCCGGAATGCTCACGGGCTCGGCGGCGGTGATCTCGGGGCGCCTGTCGGTCGGGTGCAAGAGCCCGCTTACCGGAACAATCAAAGAGGCGAATTCCGGCGGACAGGGGGGTATCGCCCTTGCCCGTCACGGGTATGCCGCCGTTATTCTCGAAGGAAAGCCCGCGACGGACGACCTGTATAAAATACACATCAGCTCCAAGGGCGTGAAGATCTCGGTGGACAACAGCCTCAAAATGCTTCCGAACTACGACCTGGTCGCCAAGATGCAGGCCGAATACGGCGAGAAGATCGTCTGTATATCCATCGGCCCGGCCGGCGAGATGAAGCTCGGCGCGGCATCGGTGGCGGTCACCGACATGGAGACGCGGCCCAGCCGCCACGCGGGCCGCGGCGGCGTCGGCGCGGTGATGGGCTCCAAAGGGGTGAAGGTCATAGTGATCGACACCTCGGACACCAAGATGCGCCAGCCGAAGGACCCGGAAAAATTCAAGGAGGCCAACCGTAAATTCACGGAGGGACTGCGTTCACACGCGGTGACCGGGCAGGCCCTGCCGAAGTTCGGGACGAACGTGCTGACGAACATCCTGTGCGAGGCGGGGGGATATCCCACCTATAATTTCAAGGAGGGGGTGTACAAGGACGGCGCCAAGATCAGCGGCGAGACCTTTGCCGAGATAGAGACCAAGCGCGGCGGCAAGGCGACGCACGGCTGTCACACCGGCTGCGTCATCCAGTGTTCGGGGACGTACGTGGACAAGGACGGCAACTTCATATCGAAACAGCCGGAGTACGAAACCGTGTGGGCGCACGGCGGGAACTGCGGAATCAACGATCCCGATACGCTGGCGAAACTCGATTTTCTCGATGACAATATCGGCGTCGACACCATTGAAATGGGCGTGACGATCGGTGTGGCCATGGAGGCGGGGCTCATCCCCTTCGGCGACGGCGAAGGCGCGCTCAAGCTTGTCGCGGAGGTCGGCAAGGGGACGCCGCTCGGCCGCATCCTGGGGAGCGGGGCCGAGGTGACCGGCAAGGCCTTCGGCGTAGAGCGCGTGCCTGTGGTGAAGGGGCAGGCGCTTCCCGCCTACGATCCGCGCACGGTGCAGGGTATCGGCGTGACCTACGCCACCAGCACAATGGGAGCGGACCATACGGCCGGATATGCCGTGGCCACCAACATCCTCAAAGTGGGCGGCTTCGTCGATCCGCTGAAACCCGAGGGCCAGGTGGAGCTCTCCCGCAACCTTCAGATCGCCACTGCCGCGATCGACTCCACGGGCATGTGCCTGTTTATCGCCTTCGCGGTGCTCGACCAGCCCGAGACCTTCCAGGCGCTGGTGGATATGATTAACGCGTTCTACGGACTTTCGCTCACCGGGGACGATGTGACGGCGCTCGGCAAGAAAATACTTTCCATGGAGCGCGATTTTAATACGCGCGCGGGGTTCAGCGCAAAGCACGATCGCCTGCCGCGCTTCTTCTACAACGAAAAGCTGCCGCCGCATAACATCGCCTGGACCATCAAGGACGAGGAGCTGGACCAGGTGTACAACTGGTAATGGCCGCGGAAGCTTCCGGGGGAGGGGCCTGACGGCCTCTCCCCTTTTTCATTCCGCGGTCCTTCGATTCGTCTCATTGAAAGGAAAGCGAAGGAATCCACCGCGTCCCGCGAATCGAGATGGAGGTCCGTGCCCATGAGCGGAAAAAAGACGAAACAGGCGGGCGACACGCCCGGGATTCTGCGGCTTACCGTCGGGCCCGACGATGTATCACGCTTCTTTCCCCTCTTCCAGGAGGGGGTTGTTCTGGAAACCGAAACGGGCGGGAGCGTACGGGAGTTCCTGTGCTCCACGCTCGGCATAGACGAAGGCTATGTCGAGGGACGGATCAGCACGATATTTCTCAACAGTAAACCCGTTGACGACCTGGATACCTCGATCGTGGACGACGGCTCGGTGCTCGCGCTTTCGGCGGCCATGCCGGGACTCGTGGGGGCGACCATGCGCCGCGGCGGCTATTACGCCGCGATGCGAAGCGCGATAAGCTACCATCCCGGCGAGGCGCACGCTGCGGCGCGGCAAGGAAGAGTGCGCCTGAAGCTTTTCAACATGATACTCGAGGAGATAGGGCCCTCGCTCCTCGCCTCCGGGGTGATCGCGCGCGCGGATACGCTTTCCGGAATCGTCGCCGGCCTGGTCCGCGACGGCCTGCTCGAAGCGGGTACCGAAGTAAAAAATACGGACGAAGCGCGTATTGTCGTTGTAACCCGGGACGGCCCCTGATAACGTATCGTCTTTGGAGGGCAAGCTCCGCCGGGGGCCGGGTGATGAACACCGCAATACATGTAACGGTCAAGCTCTTCGCCACGCTGCGCGAGGGCCGGTTCGACATACGGGCAATGGAACTCGCCGCCGGCTCGACGGTGGCCGATGTGGCGCGCATCCTCGCCATACCACAGGAGGAGGTCGCGCTTATCATGGTGAACCACCGGCACCACGAAATAGACCACGTGCTCGGTGACGGCGAAACGCTCGCGCTCTTTCCGCCCGTGGGGGGAGGCTGATGGACATACGAAACGAACTGCTAAAAGCCGCCCGTGAGGGATACATACGCGCGGCCGATCTGCGTAAAATCGCCGCCTCGGCGGGCCTCGATCCGGCCTCGGCCGAGCGCGCGGCGCTCGATGCCGGAATCGTTCCCGAGCGTTACCGCCGCAACGGCGCCACCATATCGGTCGAACAGCAGATACACCTTCTGGACAGCACGGCTGCCGTCATCGGATGCGGCGGCCTGGGCGGCTATGTGGTCGAGGAGCTCGCCCGTCTCGGCGTCGGGCGCATCGTCGCCATCGACCCGGACGTCTTCGACGAGCACAACCTCAACCGGCAGCTTTTCTCCGACGAACCGTCCCTCGGCAAACCGAAGGTCGAATCGGCCGCCGCGCGCATCGAACTGGTCAATCCCGCGGTGAGGATCGTGCCCCTGCGCGAGCGCTTTACCGCGGACGCCGCGCGGCGCCAGCTTTCGGGGGCGGCGGTCGTGGTCGACGCGCTCGATTCGGTCCCCGTGCGGCGCGAGCTTGCCGCGGCGTGCTCCGCTCTCGGTATACCGCTGGTGCACGGCTCGATCGCGGGCTGGTACGGCCAGCTCGCCGTGCAGTACCCGGGCGAGTCGACCATCGAGTCGCTCTACGCGGGTTTCGGCGGGGACAGGGGGGTGGAGACGCGTCTGGGCAATCCGTCGTTTACGCCCGCAGTGGTGGCGAGCCTTCAGTCGGCCCTCGCGTGCAAGGTGATCCTGGGAATCGAGAGCGGCCTGAGGCGGCGCGTGCTTATGATCGACCTGCTGGCGATGAGCTTCGATACGATCTCGATGGGCTGAGTCCCTCAGGCCGTCATACTGGCGGTCATGGCGCGCAGCTCCTCGGAGAGTCTGCGTATGGTCGCCGACGATTCGGATATCCTCGAGGCGAAATTAACCACCTCCTGCGCGCTTTCCGAGATCAGCAGCACCGTCTTGTTGGATTCCATCGTCGCCGACTGTTGTTCGCTGATGGAGGACTCTATCGAGTGACTGGTGGTCGAGATACGGTTGTTGAGGCTGGTGATGATCTTGACGGTGTTCCCGATGTCGGAGAGAAGACCCCCGACCTCGGTGATCTCGCGCGTGATCTCGATTATCGCCCTGTTGAGGCGTTCGAGCATGCCGGCGGATTCCTCGAGCGATTGCCTGCTGTTTTCGATGAGGTCGCGGTTCTCCCGTATGAGTTTCTCGATTTCGCTCGAGTTCTGCGAGGTGGCGTCGGCGAGCTTGGATACCTCGTCGGCGACCACGGCGAATCCGCGCCCGTGCTCGCCCGCGCGCGCCGCCTCGATCGAGGCGTTGAGTGCCAGGAGGTTCACGCGATCGGCGATCTCGTTTA
This sequence comes from Spirochaetota bacterium, assembly GCA_017998475.1. Lineage (GTDB taxonomy): Bacteria > Spirochaetota > UBA4802 > UBA4802 > UBA5368 > MVZN01. The sequence goes on from JAGODA010000191.1 coordinate 4,945, forward strand.
TGACCTGTATGAAGTTCGCCATGTTAGCGCCCCGCTCGCCCAGCACCCTGAACTTGTCCAGAGTGTTCTCCATCCGTCCGAAGGAGTCGCGCGAGTAGCGTTTGACCTCGTTGATGGTGTTCATGATGCTCGAGGATCCGGTCTGGATCTTGTCGTACACCTTCTGCAGATCGTTGATCGACTCGGAGGTGATGCCCATCTCCTCCACGAGCGTGCGGGCGGTGTTGGTGATGGACTCGGCGTTGCTCGAAAGCTCCTCGATAGACGCCGATATCTCTTCGAGGGAAGCGGCCTGTGTCTGCGTGCGCTGATGTATCTCGCTGACAACGTTGTCCTGCGCGCGCGATTCATCGGTCAGGATGCCGACCGACCGGTCCACCGTACCGGCCATGTTCCGCATCGCTTCAAGGCTACTGTGCGCCTCGTCCGTCTTCTGTATGGAGAGCATCATCAGCTCGCGCGTCGCGCGCGCCCCGAACGAGGAGACGATTCCGAGCAGGAAATAAACGATGTAACGTATCGCCAGGCTCGAGCCGGGCCCGCCCGGAAGGAGCTCGGGCCGGACCATAAAGAGCGTGGTCTGCGATATCAGGACGAGCAGCAGGGCGTACAGCGGCACTCTGGCGTTGAAGTAGAAGACGCTGAGGGCCAGCAGAAGATAATGTGTGGCGAATAATTCCTTCGAACCGTAAATCATGTACTGGAATACGAAAAAGAACAGCGTCATGCCGGTGACGGTCAGGTACATCGATATGGAGGATGTTTTAAAAAACCGAAGCGAAAACATGGTCAGCAGGAGAATTGCGGTGCAGGCCGCAAGTTCGATCGCTATGCTTTCATAGGTGAGGTACTGGGAGCCGATTCCGGTGAGCTTTATGGCGAGGGCCGAGAGGTTCGCGATCACCGCGATGAATATGGCCGAACCGAAAAAGCGCCGGTGGTTTTTCTGCATGAGGCTGGTGAATATCTCGGAATGGTGCAGGTCCTTGTTCGATGCGGCGGGATGGTCTTTCGGTGACATGGACTACTCCTTCTGCCTTCACGGTATGCGCCGGTGGAATTTCATGCGCGGCTTTTCCGGTATTTCCACGGGCCGTGGATGATTCCGGAGGGGTACTGCGATGCGACAGAACGCCGATAGTGTTGCAATGCAATTTATTGTGTCATTTGTCAATAAATAATACGGAAATGTCGGAATAATCCGGTGAACGGCGTTCATTTTTAGAGGAGATTTTTTCGTTGATAGCGCGTACCGTGGCCGCAGTATCCGGTT
>JAGODA010000192.1 GCA_017998475.1 Spirochaetota bacterium
ATCGTATACTGCTCCCCTAACTTGACAAGCCACCTCTAAGACATGATATACTATATTTGGCGAGAGGATATATCGTGGAAGAGGAAAACGAAATTCAACAGAGATGGACGACGAAGAGGAAGGCTTCTTTGGAGATAAGCTTAAAAACCGGGGCCGTACATCATGGGATACCAGAGGCCGGCCCGGTATTATGCGTATGAAATTACCTGCAGGGATTTCCGCACGCTCTCAGATCGGCACCGCTGAAGTTCGAGGACCCTCCGTTAGCCCACCTGTACTCGGGCACTCCGCTTCCCGTGCAGTACACGCGCACGGAATTGACGTACTGCGGCCCGCGATACGTGCGGACGGAATCCCTCGCTTTCATGTGAAGGCACCGGGCGGCGCTCGAGGAGTCCATGCGCAATTCGCGCGCGCGCGACTGCGAGTGGGACTCGGTGTATACAAAGAACGTAATGGCCATGCTTACAATAATTGTTACGGCGGCAAGCAGGGTGGGGAATCTGCCCGATGATGTGTTTTTCATTGTGAACTCCTTTATCCTTTAAATAAATTTGTGCTCACGCAATGGCACGGTGCGGCTGCGCTCTTTGGATTGTACGGCCGGACGACGCATACAGGGATTTTCTTCACCGGATTGACTGCGGGGCGAAGAAAACAAGGGTACGACGATTCGTTCGGGACGAACCTTTAATGAATACATAAATACATAAAAGACTAAATACGTCAATAAGTTTTAACGTTTTTGGCAGTATCCTTTAGTGCCGCGGATAATCGCCACGGTGACGGATAACACGGCGCTCTGTGTGCGGGTTTTGTTGTCATCCGTAAGAACGGCGTATCCTTCTCGCCGGGCGTGTGTGTAAAAATCAATAGTACTGGACAGGCCGGCTCCTCCGTGTTAGTGTTAACGCCGTGGTTCCGGTGTATCCCCTTCCCGTGGAGGTCGTGTATGAAAGAAGACCCGTGCACCCGCAAAAGCTTCCTGAAAAAATCCCTCGCCACGGCGGGCGCCCTCGGTGCCTTCGGCACACTCCCGTCACTGCTCGGATGCTCCAGAGACTTCTCCACCGATCCCTATAAGCCCAACGTCATCCTCATCACCGCCGACGACCTGGGCTGGAAGGACACAAGCTGTTACGGAAATAGGAATATAACGACGCCGAACATCGACGCACTGGCGCGGCGGGGGGTACGGTTTACCAACGCCTTCGTCGTGTCGTCAAGCTGTTCGCCCAGCAGGGCCTCGCTCATTACGGGCCAGTATCCCCATACCAACGGCGTTACCGGGCTCACGCACGTGTATAAAACGCGCGCGCTCTCTCCCTTCCATCGCACCCTGCCGGATATCCTTAAAGACCACGGCTACAATACCTCCATACAGGGCAAATGGCACGTGTCGCCCTATCTGCCGGTCGGGTGGTATGGCTACAACGAGCGGCTTTCCGGCATTCTGCCGAGTGAATGGCATATACGCGACGCCAGGAAATCGATAGACTTCATACGGCGGAACAAGGACAACCGCTTCTACCTGGAGATCAATTTCATACAGACCCACCGCGAGGACAGCGGCGAGTTCAACTATGCGCCGGGATTCCCGGTCGATCCGGCGAAGGTTCGCGTGCCGGAGTACATGACGCTTCCGGACTTTAGCGAGATCCGCGCGGACCTTTCGAAGTTCTACAGCCAGCTTCTGCACATGGACGCGGTGATCGGCGATATCATGAAGGCGCTCGACGATATGGGCCTTGCGGAGAACACCCTGGTGGTCTTTCTGGGCGACAACGGGCCGCCGTACCCGGGGAACAAGATAACGCTGTACGACCGCGGCACGGGCGTGCCGCTCATCCTCCGCTGGCCCACACGCTTTACGGCAAACCGTGCCGAGGCGGGCCTTGTCAACTCCATCGACATCATGCCGACCATACTCGCTGCCTGCGGCATTGCCGCGCCGAAGGATACGCAGGGCGTGTCCTTTCTCGACGCGGCGGAAGGGAAGGGGGCCGCGCCGCGCGAGGCGGTGTTCATGGAGATGACCAACCACGTATACTATATCCCCACACGGGCGGTGCGCACCTCCGAGTGGAAATACATCCGCAACTATTCCGACATCGCCTTCGGGCTGGACCAGAACAAGCGCATGGAATGGGCACACCGGCTCTGCGAGCGCCCGAACCAGCCGTGGAAGCGCCCCAGGGTGCGCGAGGAACTGTATCATCTGGCGAAAGACCCGCACGAGCAGGTCAACCTTGCCGGAAAGCCCGCCTTCGCTGAACGGCTCGCGAGCATGCGCGCACTGCTGGACGGGCACATGAAGGCCACGAGCGACCCGTACCTCGGCGCGGAGTTCACGCACGAATACAATGAGCGGGATTACGATACGCCGGTGGCGGGGAAGAAGTAGGGGGAATTGACCGAGGTTTATTCAGGGTAGCCTGTGTTAGTCCAACGGGCTTAACAACTCATCCCCCCGGCCCCCTTCTCTTCGGCGAAGAGAAGGGGGAGCTCCGGCAATGGGCTTATGGCGGGATCCCCCCTCTCTTTCGTTCAAAGAGAGGGGGCCAGGGGGTGAGTTCTCCTCGGCGCTTTATGGACCGTGTCGTGGAAGTGCGTTACTTCTTGACCGGTTGAATGGCGGGGTATATCATTACGAGCGTTGGTAATTATATCAATCCTCGGAGAGTGGTCATGGCAGAGCTGATAGACGGCCGTTACGATGTCCTGATTGTAGGCTCGGGGCCGGGAGGCGCCACCGTGGCGAAAGAGCTTTCCGCCGCGAAAAAGCGAGTGCTCATGCTCGAGTGGGGGCCCGGGCGGCCGGTTACGGGCAGCTTCACACGGTACCTGCTGGAACAGGCCGTTCCCGGCAGGAGCCTGCTCTTCACTCCCCAGCTTCTGGGGATGGTGCGCGGCATCACCACCGGCGGAAGTTCCCTGTATTATTACGCGACGGCCTTTCCGGTTCCGCATGCCATGCTTAAGAAATACGGCATCGACCTCAGCGCCGAAGAAAAGGAGACGCGTCGGGAGCTTCCCATCGCGCCGCTCGACGACCACATGATCACTCCGATGACCGCCAGGATAGCGGAGAGCGCCCGGTCCCTGGGACTCGGGTGGAAACGCCTCGATAAGTTCATGTACCGGGACCGGTGGAAGCCGGGGCTTCCTTTCGGATATTACGGCGATCCCCACGACGTCAAGTGGACCGCGCTCATGTATGTCAGGGAGGCCGTGGCGAACGGGGCGGTGGTGCGGAACGGAGCCAGGGCCGAAAGGATCATTTTCGAGGGGGGGCGCGCCATCGGCGTTGAGTATGTCATGAACGGACGGCGTCGCCGCGCGTTCGCCGACCGTGTGGTGGTGGCGGCCGGCGGTATCGGCTCGCCGGTGCTCCTGCGAAACAGCGGCATCGAGCGGGCGGGATACGATTTCTTCTTCGACCCGCTGGTTACGGTGTGCGGCAAAGCGGGTGATGTGCGGGCCCGATCTGACGAGATTCCCATGTCAATGGGCTGTCACTTCGCCGACGAGGGGTTCGTGTTGACCGACATGGCGGTTCCCTTCGCCCTGGACCAGCTCTTCACGGCGTCGGCACTTCGCGTTCACCGGATGTTCGAAACGTCCAGAACCCTGAGAATTATGGTCAAAATACGCGATGATCTTTCAGGGCGCCTTACCGATCGCGGAGGCGTACGGAAGTACCTTACCGCGACCGACCGTAAGAAACTGAGCACAGGCGCCGAGCTGGCCGCGCGTGTGCTCCGGCGGGCCGGCGCAAAGGGACTGTACACAACCTGGCGGCTGGCGGCCCATCCCGGCGGAACGGTAAGGGTGGGGGACGTTCTGGACGCCGACCTGAAGGTAAAGGGCCGGGAAAACCTTTACGTCTGCGACTGTTCCGTCATTCCGGAGCCGTGGGGACTGCCTCCCACCCTTACGCTCGTCTGCCTGGGCAAGCGCCTCGCACGACATCTTGCCCTGGATGAGAGTGCCGGCGCGAAACGTTCGAAGAAAACAAAGGCCTCCCCGAAAGAAAAAAAGTAGGCCGGGAGGGTGCGCTAGAGTGAATGATGCCGCCGGGTAAACGATCCGCGGAAAGACGATATCGATACAGTCGCGGGAAACTTCGATTACCCGGCACCGCCCTTCGCGCGTTATAAGCGCTGGCCGGGGAAGGTGACACGTTCCCGGCCACGACTGTTCCGCCTCAAAAGCTTCTTGCGTTCGATATCGACCGGTAGTACATTATTGTATCCGGTTTACGATCTTTGCGCAGGGCTGGAAAGCATGCCAGAAAGGACCCTCCTCCTCGTCGAAGACGAAGCGATTATAGCCATGGCTGAAGCGGCGATGCTCCGGAAAAATGACTATGCGGTCCTCCTGGCGGAAAGCGGCGAGCAGGCGGTCGCCCTTGCCTCACTGGACCCCCGCATCGACCTCGTGCTTATGGACATAGACCTGGGGCGGGGGATGGACGGCACCGAGGTGGCGCGGAACATCCTGGCGTGCCGGGACATCCCCATCGTCTTCCTCTCAAGCCACACCGAGCCCGAGGTGGTCGAGAAGACCGAGGGCATCACCTCGTACGGCTATGTCGTAAAGAACTCCGGCGACACGGTGCTTCTCGCCTCGCTGAAGATGGCCTTCCGGCTCTTCGACGCCAACCGCACGCTCTACGAAAACAGGTGCCGCCTGTCCGAGGCCAACCAGATCATGTCGGGCATTCTCACGAACACGCACATGATGGCGGCGTACCTTGATGCCTCGTTCAACTTCATCTGGGTAAACGACGTCTATGCCGCTACGTGCGGGTACGATCCCTCGTTCTTCACCGGTAAAAACCATTTCGACCTCTATCCGCACCCGGAGAACCAGGCAATCTTCCGGCGCGTGGTCGAAACGGGCACCCCTTTCTACGTGGAAGCCAAACCCTTCGAGTATCCCGATCATCCAGAGCGCGGGGAGACCTACTGGGACTGGAGTCTTTTCCCGATAACCGATTCGGTCGGAACGGTCGGCGGGCTGGTCTTCACGCTCGCGGACGTCACACATCGCGTTCGGGCCGAGAAAAAGATTAAGCTTCTCGCCGATATGGTGAACGGCGCGCCGGGCTCCATCACCGTCCACGACTACGACGGCCGGTTTCTCTACGCGAACAAAAAGACGTTCGAAATCCACGGGTACGACGAGGACGAATTCATGTCGCTCAACCTTCACGATCTCGACGTTCCAGAAAGCGAAGAGCGCCTTGCGGAGCGCTTCAGTAAAATCGACCGGGAGGGCATGGCTACCTTCGAGGTGGCCCATTACAGAAAGGACGGAACACGATTTCCTCTGGAGGTGAGCGCCAGAAAAACAACCTGGGACGGCGAGCCGGCGATAATGAGCGTCGCCGCCGATATCACGGCCCGTAAGGAGCGCGAGCGCGAGCGCGAGGCCTCCATCGAAATACTGCGGCTTATCAACGAGAAAACCGATCAGCGCGATCTCATGAGTTCCGTCGCGCTGTTCATGCGCGAGTGGTCCGGTTGCGAGGCCATAGGTATCCGGCTCGCGGAGGGCGACGACTATCCCTATTACGAAACGAACGGCTTCCCGGAACGCTTCGTGGAGCTGGAAAACAGCCTGTGCACCAGGGACTTCGACGGACAGATCGTCCGTGATGTGATGGGCCACCCGGCGCTGGAATGCATGTGCGGAAACATACTCCGCGGGCGTTTCGATCCCTCAAGGCCGTTCTTTACGGAGCGCGGGAGCTTCTGGACAAATTCCACCACGGAGCTTCTGGCCGGCACCACGGAGGAGGACCGGCAGTCGTCCACCCGTAACCGATGCAACGGCATGGGATACGAATCGGTCGCGCTCGTGCCGCTTCGCGCGGGGGACGAAACACACGGCCTCCTTCAGCTCAATGACGCCCGAAAAGACCGCTTCACCCCGTCGACCATCGAAACGATCGAACGACTCTGCGTAAGCATCGCCGTGGCTCTCTCCAACAGAAAACTTGTCGAACGTCTGGTCGAGAGCGAGAAGAAATTCCATACGATGGTCGATTATACCTACGACTGGGAGATCTGGACCGCGCCGGACGGCCGCCCGTTACATGTTTCGCGGTCATGCGAACGGATCACCGGCTATACCCAGGATGAGTTTATGGCCGATCCGCACCTGCTGACGGACATAGTGCACCCCGACGACAGGGCCGCAC
>JAGODA010000193.1 GCA_017998475.1 Spirochaetota bacterium
CGCGCCGCTTTTTCACCGCCCTGACCGGTCTGAAGCCAAGGCGCAGGAGAATCTCCGCGAAGGCGTCTGCGTCGTCGAGGGCCACCTCGTTCTCGTAGCGCGTCTTGGAGCGCTCGCCGATCTTCGGGCCCTTGTAGGTCACGACCGACCCCTCGGGCGTGCGGCGTATTCGGAAGGCCTCGTCGGTCGTCGCGAAATCGCGCGAGGGATGGTTGAAGTATGAGTCCTCCTCTATCAACGAGCCTTCGAGCGTGCCTCCGAGTTCCGTCACCCTGTCGCGCAGAGCCGCGGGGTCGTCGCAATACGCCTTTATCTCCACCTCGAGCATGGTGCCTCCTCAGCGACGGGAACGCGTCATCGGCCGCGCCAGGGCCAGGCCGTCGGGTCCGATGGTGGAGCGCTCGACGCCGTTTATCTTGATCACCACCCCGTCCACGCCCTCAAACTGCGTGGCGGTAAAGACGATCTGGTCGATGCGGTTCATGAGAATGCTGCCCACCGCGTTGCGTTCCAGCGCCTCGTTGAAGTCGATATACGCGACCCGGTTCCGTATCACGACACCGCGCACCGCGAGTCCCGGCGGGAGCGCCGTGAGCAGTCCCGAGCGCTCCTCCTTTTTGCTGAGGCCCCTGGCCAGCTCCTGCATGGTCCCCATAAGGGGCACGTCGGCGCGTATGGTCCTTTTCGCCCACGCGAGGCTTACCTTCTCGGTCTTCTCGTCGAAACGCAGGAAATAGAGCCTGACGTCCCTTTCGGGCGCGAGCACCGGCCTGGCGTCGTCCTTTTTGTCGCCGGAGGCGGTCTCCTTTTTATCGCCCTTCTCAATCTCGGCCTTCTTCTGCCCGTCCGTTTTTACATCGTCCTTTTTGTCGACGACGGCGGCCTCGCGCCGCGCGCGGTCCTCCGACCCGGGCCGGGTGCCCTGCTGAAAATACAGACGGTTCGCCATGAACACCACGGCGGCGAGCAGCACCATGATCGCCAGGACGTAGAAGGCTTTGCCGCCCGAATCTCCCGGAGGCGGGGGCGCCTTCCGGGCCGCGGGGGCCTTCGCCTTCGGGGCGCTCCCCCCGGACTTTTTACCCGAACCGCGTCCCCTGGCCGCGGTCTTTTTGGTGCCACTGGTCGATTTCGGCATCGGCGCATCCTCACGCTTGATATGGGCGGCCGCGCTGCGGGACCGTCGGACGCCATGCTACGCACTCTGTCGGAAATTTCAACCATTTGTGCGAATGGAGTCCAGTGTCGATTTCTTACTCCACCCCCGCATCGCCCCGCGCCGAAAGCTCGGCCGCGCGAAACCGGTTCCTGAATTTTTATTTTACTTTTTCCGGTCCCCCGGGTATAAAAAGGGTTCGCGCCGGATCAAGGCCGGAACACACGCACGGTCCGCGGTCCGCCGGATGATTTTCATCACACCTCAGGAGATTCGAAATGAAACCGTTACTCCGCGCGGTACCGCGCATTGCCCTCGTACTGCCGCTCGTAATCGCCGCGTCACTGTACGCCGCCGGCCCGTTCGAAAAAGACAGCGACCACGACGGCTTTCCCGACGACCTCGAGATCGCGACGGGATATAACCCGCGCGTCAACGAGGCCCTGAAGAAAAGCGCCGCCGGGGGCAAATGCGGCGTCATCACCACGGATCTGTTGAAGCTGGGCAGGCCGCACAACGTGCTCGTCATACTGGACATATCGGGAAGCATGCGCGAGCCGCTCGGCGATTCGAGCAGGATGGACGTCGCCAAAAAGATCCTCGCGCGCTACATCGACGCGCTTCCCTCCGGAATGAAGACCGGGTTCGTCATCTACGGCAAGACCGATTGCGGCGACGAGAGCGTCGAGCTCGTCGCTCCCGTCGGCCGCCTGAACAGGGCCGCGCTGAAAGGCCGCATCGCCTCTCTCGAACCGCGCGGCTCCACGCCGATCGCCCTCACGCTGGGCAAGGTCTCCGGGTATTTCAAAGGCTTCGAGCCCGACAACAACCATCTCATACTCATCAGCGACGGCATGGAAAGCTGCGGCGGCGACCCCATCGGGGCGATCATGGAGCTCAAGGAGAGCGAGGCGAACCCGGAGGTCACGGTGATAGGCCTGGGCGTCAACGCGGCGACGCGCGCCCAGCTCTCGCGGATAGCGGCCTCGTCGGACGGCGTGTACGCCGACGTGAAGAACGAAAGCGATTTCATAGGGGCCTTCGCGCAGTTCTTCAACCGCATGAACCGCTTCTACAAGGACATCGTCTGCATTGTCAGCCAGTACAACGCCTACCTGACCTACGAGACCGATCAGTATAACAAGAGCAAATCGTACCTCGTGAAGGCCGCCACCCGCGCCTTCGACGACGGCGCCCGCGCGGCGATCAGAAACGCCGAGGAGCGAATCGACCGCAACCACGCGGCGCGCATGGAGGCAAAAGACACCCTGAACGAGATGATAAAGAACAAGATGGACGAGATGGAGAAGGCCACGAACACATTCGTCGGCAGGGAGTGAAACCCTGAGCGCGGAGAACGGAAACGGGACCGCCTTCCGGAGCGGACGCGAACTGCGCGCCATGGTGCTCGCCGCGCTCGGCGCTGACGACTGGGAGGCGCGTCTGGGCGCGCTTTCCGACGTGCCGCCGGAGAAGCTCATCGCGGCCTTCTTCGCCGCTCTGAACGACGCGACGCCGCTCGTCAAATGGCGCGCGGTCGCGGCATTCGGCCGGAACACCGCCGCGATTGCCGCGCGCGACCTCGAAAAAGCGCGCGTGGTGATACGGCGGTGCATGTGGAACCTCAACGACGAGTCCGGGGGCATCGGCTGGGGCGTTCCCGAGGCCATGGGCGAATCGCTGGCCCTCCACCGGGGACTCGCGGACGAGTTCCATTCGATTCTTCTGTCCTACGTCATACAGGGCGATGACGATGCCGACAATCACCTCGAGTTCGCGCCGCTCCGACGGGGCGCCTGGTGGGCCGTCGCGCGCCTGGCGGGCGAACGGCCCGATCTGGTGCTCCCGAAGCTCCCCGGGCTCCTTTCCGCGGCCGCGCTCGAGGACGACCCGGACATCATCGCCCACGCCTGCGTGCTCTTCGGCCTGCTCGGCGATCCGGCGGCCCTTCCCTTCCTGCGGACCCATCTCGGGAACGCGCACCCGATCGAGCTCTTCCGCGGCGGCGCGCTCGAATCCGTCGAAACGGGCGCCCTCGCCCGCCGGGCGCTGGAGCGCTGTTCGGGCGCATGAGCGCCGGCGCGTATTCTTATTGAAATCCTGAGGTCTCTTCGCGTATGCTCTCCGCGTTTTTATACACGACGGTTCCGGCGTGCTATAGTATGCGTATCACCCGGCCCGAAAAGAGCGATTGAGATGAGCGGCCCAACGCGGCCGGAGCCGTGCTCCGGCAATGATACGCGCGCACCACTACATCAGACGACACAGGTGAAACCGATGACGCTGGCGCACTGGAAAAAACTGACCTCCCGCGAGCTGTTCCGCAATCCCTGGTGGAGCTACCGTATGGACACCGTGGAGCTTCCCGGAGGGCGCGAGGGCGAGTATCACTACGTGCATACCGGCGGCTCGGTGATGCTGGTGCCGGTGCGCTCCGACGGACGCATCGTGATGGTCCGCCAGTTCCGTTACCTGGATAACCGCGTGAGCCTGGAGTTTCCGGCGGGCGGCGTGCGCGAGGGAGAGGACCCGGACGCCATCGCCCACAAGGAGCTCGTCGAGGAGACGGGCTTCGACGGGGCCATCGAGCGAATCGGCTATTTCAATCCCTGCAACGGCATCGTCGACGAAAGCACGCACGTGTACCTGGCGCGCGATCTTTCCGCCTCAACGCGCTACACCAGGGACGATACCGAAGAGTTCGAGATACTCGCCCTTACGCCGGACGAGATCGACAGGGCCATACGCGATAACGAGATCTACGACGGCATGACCATGGCGGCCTGGGCCCTGGCGCGCGGCCGGCTTTTTTGCTTGTAAATACGCCGACTGCTGTTCACAATGACTTGGCTGTATAGTATATTTGGTATAGTAAATTTTCGGCGTCCTCGGGGCCGGCCGCGGTACGGTCGCCCGAGGACGCCACCGGAACCCGACACAATGACCACCGACAAATCCGTCGATCCGGCGCTCATCGAGGCGCTGCGAAGCCAGGAACGCGAAACGCGCGACGGCGCTGCCGCCGCCCTCGTGGAGGCCGGCAGATCGGCCGTACCCGCCCTGGTCGGGCTGCTTGCAGACCCCGGCAGGGACTTCCGCGACCTGGTCATCTGGGTGCTGGTGGAGATCGGAAAGCCCGCCGTAAAGGAGCTTCTGGCCCGCCTGGACTCGGACAATCATACCATGCGCTCGGCGATCGCCGAGACCCTCGGCACGATCGGCGCTCCCCAGGCCGCGCTTCCTCTGATCGCCGCCATGAAGGACGAGGAGGCCGACGTTCGCGAGTCCGCGTCGTGGGCGCTGGTCCGTATCGGCGAGAGCGCCATCGCCCCGCTGATCGCCTCGCTCGGCGACCCCAGCCGCTTCGTCCGCAAGGGCGCGGCCTGGTCGCTGGCGGGAATCGGCGAGCCGGCGGTCAAACAGCTCGCCGCGGCCGTCCCCGGAAGCGACTCCGACGTGAGGGCGCTTCTCATCGACACCCTGGTGCAGATACGCGAGGGCGCGACCGGGCCCCTTGTAAAGCTCCTGGGCCACGAGGAGCCCGCCGTGCGGATGCAGGCGGCCGGGGCCCTCGGGCGCATCAACGAGCCCGAGGCCATCGAGCCGCTCGCCGGCCTGCTCCGCGACGGCGACCGCGCCGTGCGGCGCGCGGCCATCGAGGCGCTCGCGCAGTTCGACCGGAACGCGTTCGAGGCGCTCGACGCGGCACTTTGCCACACCGACGAGGAGCTCCGCGACGCGGTCATGATGACCCTCGGCCTCATGGGAAGGGCCTCCACGCCTTTTCTCATCGAGAAGCTCGACTCGCCCGACGCGGACATCAGGCGGCGCATGGCCCGCACGCTCGGAATAGTGCGCGACGGCTCCGCCCTCGCCCGCCTCATCGACGCGCTCGCCGACCCGGACGTTACCGTCCGCGACTCGGCCGCGTGGGCGCTCGGCGAGCTGCAGGACCCTCGGGCCCGCACGCCGCTCGTCGCGGCGCTCAACGATACGTCCATGCCGCCGCAGTACTCGCTGTCGGCATGGGCGCTCGTAAAGTACGATCCCGATACCGTCATCCCCGACCTGCTCGACTCTCTCCGGGCCGACTCTCCCTGGGTGCGCTGGCGCGCGGCCCTTTCGCTCGGGCTCTTCAGGGACCCGCGCGGCGTAGAGCCCCTCATTCGGGCGCTCGGCGACACCGACCTCGAGGTACGCCGCCGGGTGATCGCATCGCTCGGGGAAATCGGCGAGCGCGAGGCTATCGAGCCGCTCAAGCGGATGCTGATCGACGACATCGGGGACGACTGGATACTCGTCAAGCAGACCATAACGAAAATACAGACGCGCCGGCCCTCGGGCAACGCCCGGGGAAGGGACGCCGATCATTATACGGAAACCAGGAACGGAACGAATGGAAATCAGACTCTACCACATTGACACGCTCGAATACCGCGGAAGCATCGTCGCCCGAAACGGCTTCGACTACGAGTTCCGCGGGGTGAGCGACGAGCATTTCATCTCGATGACCCGCGGCATGCCGCTCAGGGCTCTCCTTGCCAACCTGGTCGCCTTCGATATGGTTTACGACGTGATCGACGAGGGCGAACCCGCGTGCCCCGCATGAAAAGCGGCCGCAAAGTCATTGACAATTTGCCGCCCCCCTGTATACTTTCCCGGTTCTGACGCGGCCGTTCCCGCCGGGAGCGGCGCATGTCGATTCACACAGAGATACACGGATGGCCGGGGACGATAAACACTTGAGCGACTTCGATCTTGATTCCTTCGACATAGACGTGGACCTGGACAACCCCTTCGCCGACGAGATCAAGGCGGGAAAAACCAGGCCCGAGCCCCCGCGCAGGGCCGCGGCCGCCGCGCCGCCCCCTCCTTCTCCCGTAAGCGAAATAGAGCGCCCGGAGCCGCGGCGGCGCTCGTCCAAGGACTTCAACCCGGACATGGACGCCCTGCTGCTCACGGCGCAGTCGGCCATGATCATAGAGGGGATGAAGAATTACACCCAGGGCAACTTCTCT
>JAGODA010000194.1 GCA_017998475.1 Spirochaetota bacterium
GGAAACACGGGGACAGGTCAGGTTGAGGTAACGCCTGGAGCGCGCCTTGATGTCGCGCAGCTTTTCTATCGGTATGCCGTGCGTGCGTACGGCTATTGTTTTCCCGTCGATGTCATTCAGATCGTGAATGGTCTTCAGGCCGCGCCTGCCGAGGATGGAGACGGTCTGCGGATTGTGGATGAGGGGGCCGTAAACCAGTATCTCCTCGCTGGTCGTGTTGAGCTCCTCGACGATGGTGAGGATGGCGTCCCGGACCCCCATGCAGAAGCCGGAATGGCGGGCCAGCTCGATCTTCATCGCTCGTGGCCCCGTTCGGCTCCTGGAAACGCGACCGAAGGCGCGGCGATAGTGCCGGTCACGGTAAGCCTTAGCCGGCCGTCATCCGAGTTGGCCAGATTGCCGAGCAGGATCCGGTAGTCCTGCACCAGTTTGGATTGCGAGTCGATATCGATTACGAGGTTGAGCGCGGAGTTCCTCACGTACGGAGCGAGGGTGATGGAGCCGCGTATGTTCCCCCGCAGGTCGGGCCCGGAGCCGTCGAATTTCATGATGCGGATCTCGCCTTTCTGAAGCTCGGACGTCATGACGATAGAGCTGAACCGCACGGCCGGGATGGCGAAGCCCTTGATGGTTACGCCCTTCAGGGCGACGTTCTGGAGCTCGAAGTTGAGAAATCCCTCGCGCGGGACGCCCGAGCCCGGATCGGCGGCCAGCCTGAACCGGCTGGCGAGGATGCACGAAAAGGAAGAGTCTCCGTCCGTATACCGGAAGTCCCGTACGTCGATGGTCCCCTTCAGTGTTTTATTGAGGAGCGTCGTTACTGGATTGATGGCGATATTGAAGTTGAGGTCCTTCAGCGCGACCTCGGATTCGGACCCCGTACCGAGCACGAGGCTGTCTATATAGGAGTCCCCTATCAGGTTGAAGTCGATTTCACCGACCTCAACGCTCCTCAGGCCGCGCTGCTCCATCTTCTGAAGCTCGGCGCGGATGAGAACGTCGAACGGGAACCCCAGAAGGGTGAACACGGCGGTCAGTACGAGGGCCGCGGCGATATAGAGCTTCGCGTGGGGAAGGGCGATCGTCTCGCGGAGAAAACGTCCGGCCGATGCAAAGGCCGCGGAGATCTTCTCGCGTATCTGTCGGAATTCCATGAGGCGGTTTCCTCGTCACTGGAGTGTATAGCTGTCGATTTTCATTATCACGTCATAGGTGTCGGCGCCCTTCAGCCCCTGGTAAAGCCTGAGGTAGCTGACCTTCAGCAGGCGGCCGGAGCTTTCTATCTCGTAAAGAAAGCGCAGGAATTTCTGCATGGGCACGCCGTCGATCTTAATGTCGGTGGTGACGCGAAGATACCTGTTCTGGACGCTCGATTGCGTCCTGCGCGTATAGGCGATGTGGCGCGCCACGTCAGCGCTTGCCGACCACTGCTCGATGAGGGTGGTTATGTTCTCCTCGCGGTTGCCGAGAAGGGCGTCATAGCGCGCCTTGCGCTGCCGTACGTCCCGGTATTCCTCGTACAATGCGTCGAGCTTCGCCAGGTCCTGGCGGCTTCCCGCGATGCCCGCGCGGGACGACTCGCTCATCGAGAGATACGGACTGATAACCAGCACCCATACGAGGGCCCCGGCCGCAACGACGCCGAACACCTTGAGCAGTCTTTTTTCGCGAGATGAAAGCCTGATCATCCTGTCACTCCACCTGTTCCCTCGACGGCGGTTTTTTGCCGGACTGCTTGATGACGAGAGAGAAACCGATCTCGTTTTTCCTGCTTATATTGGTGTTAAGATCGACCGAACCGAACGCTCCCGTCTCCACCAGCTTGTTCTTGAATTCGTCGATGATCCTGCTCGACGAGACCTGGCCGTCGATACGGACTATCCCCTCGTTAACGACCATGTTGGAAAGCTGGAAGTCGGGATCGCCGGGGAATTTCGCGACGATTTCCGCGATGAGGTCGATCACCCTGTCTCCAGGCTGGACGAGCGCGTCGATCGCTCCAAGCTGTTTTTTCTCCTCGTTCACCAGGGCGGCGGCTGCCTTGATCGGGTCGTCGGCGGGCTGACGCGCGTGGAAATAACGCATGTACCTGTCGTTGATTTCCCGGTGGTACTGCGCCCCGGTCCTGTAGCCGAGGATGGCGGACACCGCGAAATTGATAACAAGCAACATACCGGCGAGGCCGAGAAAGAGGGCGGCGAGGTAGTATATCCTCCGCGAGCCTCCGGCAAGATCGGGAACGAATTCGCCCTTGAGAAAATTGACGGCCTGGCGCCTCGAGTTGAGGTAGGAGAGCATCGTGCCGAAGACGATGGGAAACTGCGTCTGTATGGCCTGTTCCGGATATCCCTGCAGGAAGGGAAGGGAAGCGACGGGCAGCTCCATCTCACGCGAGAGCAGGTGGCCGATTCCGGCGAGGTTGGCGCCGCCTCCGGAGATGAGAACACGGCCGAATTCCAGCTCTCCGTACTCGACCGAGAACGCGCGGAGCGTGAGCAGTATCTGCTCCACGAGGTCCTCGACCAGGTCGATGGTGCGATCGTAGATTTTTTTAAGGCGCGGTCTGGTCAGGCCGAGGGTTTTGTAGAAATCGCGCTGGTAATTGTTTTCGATGGACGTCAGGTCGAGGTTGAGAGACTCGAACAGCCGCTGGGCCTCGCGCATCCCGGTATGGTTCATGGACGCTATTTCACGGTGAACGGAACCGAGCCCGACGGAAATGCAGCGCGTATAGAGGAGGTCTCCCCCTCCGACCACGTTGAGGAGGGTCTTTTCGTGGCCGATGTCCAGCTGAATGATGTTCTCCCCGGGTATGCGGTTGAAATACCGGTAGCATTCAAAGAGAGCGTTCGCCTCGAGGCCCATCCTGAGCGGGCGCAGGCCCGCGTCCGCCAGCAGGGCCACGTGCTCGCGGACCGCCTCTATGGGGGTGGCGGCGAGCATTATGCGCGCCTCGTCGGAGCGGGGGCTTTTCAGCGCCTGGAAGTCCATGATGAGCTCGTCGATGCTGAAGGGGATGTTCTCCTCGGCCTCGTAGGGAATGGCGGCGGAGATCTTTTCCGCGTCGCTGAACGGGAAGGCGATATTGCGGACTATTGCTTTCTCCATGGGGAGATTGCACAGGACCGTCGAGCCGCCGAGGTCGTTGTCGGACAGAAGCCGCGCTATGGCGCGCCGAACGGCCTCACCCGGGGCATCGCCCTCCTCGGGCACGATGTCTTCTATCGACAGGCCGGTCACCTGAAAGTTTCTCAGCCCGGTTTTCGCCGTCAGCAGCCGTACGGCGGACGAACCGATATCAAGCGCGGCGATGTTCTCAAACACGGCGCGACCTCCGTTTCCCGGCGTGCCGGGCATTATTGTTGGATGGACGGTCCGCGGCGAATGTCAAGGAATAAATGTTCATTGTTCGCTCATGTAATAAAATACCTTGTTCTGCCTGTTGTACAGCGCGATCATCGTCACCTCGGTTTTGTTGACACGGCCGGTTACCGCCAGACGGAAGATGAACGATCGGACGGTGAGCAGGTTCCGCCTCACCGTTTCGTCGGTGACGATGTCGGATATCTCGTCGATCGATTCGAAAGGTTTCGAACGGCGCCTGCGGATGAGCTCGGTAACCCTATCATCCGTCATTTCGTCTGTCAACGCCGATAAGACCCGGAACGACGCGGTGTTGATGTTTATCTTGTTCATCTCGCTCAGGTAATCCGTCCGCTCGCCGGTTACGCGGAAGTACTCTTCGAGCCTGCGGCTCCGCTCGCGGCCGATGGGCGCGGCGGTTTCGGCGCGTTCGGTGCGTCGCGTGGTAAGGGCCCGTCCGGCGCCGGGTTCGGCAACGGCCGCGGGATCGAGCACGCGGCCGCCCCGGTTGTCCTCCACCAGCCCGCTTTCCATCCCGGAATTGCCGCCTGCCAGGCCGTAGTAAATCTCCGGGGTGAATCCCTTCACCATGAGCATCTCGCGGATGCTGTCCATCGCGCCGTTCTTGGCGCGGTAGGGGCGCCTCTGCGCCAGATAATAATCCGAGGACTCGGCACCATAGGGAAAGCGGCTGTCGTCGATGTCGACCCAGTCGATGAGCGCGTCGGCCAGGTCCATGGGCAGCGCCATGTTCAGGAAGAAGCGCTGCGCCACCGTGTAATACGGGGATTTGTCGACCACCTCGTTGGCGAGCGCGTTCACGTTGATTTTAGAATTCTCATCGGTAATGGATATCTTCAGATGTCCCCCCTCAATCGGCAGGGGTGGCAGGTCGATCGCCCAGATGTCCTGATACGAGTCGACGTTCGAGTTTGTGGAAACGCCGGACAACAGGCTCGACGCCGCGCCTTTCTTGTCGGCCTCCAGAAGAGCGACAGCGAGATTGACGCCCGCCCGCGCGATGGTGCGGGCGCGGAGGGACTCGCTGAACCTGCCGATATACCGCACGTTGGTCTGCGCCGTGATTATGAATTCGCTTGAGATGGCCACCAGAAGCGAAATCACGAGAAGCACGATTACCAGAACGTATCCGGACGAGCCGGCGAAGGCGCCGAGCAGGCCCCTTTCGAGGAGGAGCCGTTCGCGCCTGCGGTAATCGCGCACGGCGGCTTCGCGGAGCACGCGGATGCGGTCCACGATCCTCATTCGTTCACCGGATTGATGTAGGATATGAACACGAAGTCCTCGGCCACGCCGCGGTAGTTCTTCACGCGCAGACTGGTACGCACCGCCTGCGGGTGCTTTTTCGCCTCGCGCGAGTCCCATTTGTCCGTCCAGTCGTTCCTCAGCCAGAACTCGAATTTAAGGTCGACGACGTTTTCCAGCAGCACGTCCTCGTCGCCGCCCTCAAGGGGATTGTCGTCGTAGTGGAGGTCGGCGCGGCGCATGAGCTGATAGAGGCCCGGCACATCCCTGTCGGGGCGCAGACGGTAACCGACCTCGTAAATGTCGCTGGACGGGTTCTGTTTTTTCGGGGCAAGCGAGATCGATTCGTTCTGGAAGTCCGTCGTAACGAAATCGACGCGCCCGTCGGAGATCTGGCCCGACCGGTTCTGGCCGATGAAATTCACGTGCTCGCCGAATTTCTGGGCGTATGCGTAGGAGAGGTCCCTGTCGATGCGCTGGACGGCGAGGCTCACGTTTTCGTGGAATTCAGCGACGCCGGTTAGGTCGAACACCGAGGTCATTATGGAGCGGTGCGCGGAATACACCATGAGCAGGATCAACGAGGATACCGCGGTCGCTACGATCACCTCGAGCAGGGAAAATCCGGCCCAGTCCCGAACGAGCCGCGCAATGGCGGGTCGAGGGTTTTCGGAGGCGGTATCGGTCGTTACGCGCTTCACATCCTCTCCGGGTATACGTAGCTGATGGTGTAGTTCCTTTTTCGGCCCCTCTCCATCCAGTGGACGGTTATTTCGACCCGCCGCGCGTTGACGGGGCCGAAGAGCTCGTGTTCGAACTTGCTCGTTTTGCGCGTGTAGCTGAAGCCCGGATACTCCTTTACCGCCTCCTCCTGCACGTCCGGCTCGCGCATGCGGTAGACGTAATAGAGGCTCAGCCTGCTCCTGGCGATGAGCATGGCGCGGGTCATGTTCCGGTTTCCCGATATCGCGGCTATCCCGGAGGACACGCCCGAAATTATGGCGAGCATGGCGATGGAGAGTATCGCGATCGCTATGAGAATCTCAACGAGCGCGAACCCGCCCCGGCGGTCACTCGAACCCGGCGTATTCATGCGTTATCCTGGCCTCTTTCTTCAAGCGGTTGATGCGCACCGACCAGCGCTCCTTTCCGCCGACGAGTATGTGAAGTATGGCGTTGGCCGATGAACCCGACGGATAAAAAGGAATGAACACGTTCCCCTCCCTGATCGGATCGGCGCCGGGCACAAGGACCTCCTCAATTTTAAACGAGTCGGGAAAACGGTGGTGCGCGAGCAGGCGGTCGCGGGAATCCATGAACCTGCCATCGCGGTTCAGGGTGACCACCGACAGCCCGTTCCGCCGGCCGAATATCTTTTCATCGTACTCCCCGATCTCGGTTCCGCGGTCGTGAAGGTGTACGATAAGATAATTTGTAGTGCCTTTGAGGTACGCGTCGTCGAAACAGCGGGCTACGATTCCGGTCAGGATGATGAAGCTGCCGCGGTCAGTACCGGTGAAGCGCGGTATACGGGGC
>JAGODA010000195.1 GCA_017998475.1 Spirochaetota bacterium
TTTTAACTATCCTCCAGCTCAGCGCGCCCACGATAAGAATGATGGCCAGCAGCGCCGCCACGTTCATCACGTTGATCAGGCGCATGTCCGTCCGCACGAGCTTTTCGTAGTGTTCCTCCAGTCGCATGTTGAAATCCATATATTCGCGCATGTGTCCCTGCAGGCCGGCCACGGTCTTTTCGGTCTCGTTTCCGTAAATCCGAAGCGCCGCGGCCTGCCCGGCGGCGTTGCGGATCGCCCGTGCCGAAGCGTGCAGGCGGGTATGGAAATCCTCCATTTTCCGGAAAATCTCCGCCTGCTCCCGGTCGATTTTCTCGAAATCGGGAGATTCCCTGAACGAGTAATACCACTGGCCGAACTTGCATTTGGTATGGTCGAGCTGCCCGGTAAACTCGATCCCGCGCGTGATCGACTCGAGCAGATCGTTCATCCATGACAGATGGTCGATCATCTTCTCTTGGATGAAGAGCCTGTTATTGTGTAGCGCGAGGATGCGCTCGGTGTGATTGTACTGTCGCTTCTGGAGAACAAAGGCGAACAGCGACTGAAAAATCACCAGAGCCGAAATAACGACAAACGCGACGATAAGCCTGTTCCTGATGGTCCAGCGCATATGCTCTACTCCTGTTGTATAATCGCTTCGAAACCCGGTCGGTGCCCGACCGCGGGATGTATGGTACGGGTACGCGCATTAATACGGAGCCGTCCGTTCGATTTGCTAATTGACAGACGGTCAAGCGGTATGGATACTCTAGCACACTTTCGTCCGGCCGGCAAGCAAAATCTGCGACCGCAAAGGCGGGTGGATCCGATGAGCAAGAGCGCGATGACCATACCCGTATTCGTCCCCCATATGGGGTGCCCGCATCGCTGCGTCTTCTGCAACCAGTGGGAGACGAGCGCCGTATGGACATCGCCCGACGCCGATTTCGTGCGCGCGAAAATCCGCGCCCACCTGGCGACCAAAGCATCATCGGTCGGACACGTGGAGGTCGCGTTCTTCGGCGGCAGCTTTACGGCCATAGACGCGGGCCTTCAGCGAAGCCTTCTGGACGCGGCGTACGGTTTCGTTCGGGAGGGACTGCTCTCGAGCATCCGCGTGTCGACGCGGCCCGACTGCATCGACCCGAACCGTCTCGCCCTTCTCCGCGAATACGGCGTAAAGACGATAGAGATCGGCGCCCAGTCCTTCGACGACGGCGTGCTCGCCGCCGCGGACCGCGGACACACCGCGGAGGATTCCGTCCGCGCGGCGGCGATCGTCCGCCGGGAGGGCTTCTCCCTGGTCATCCAGCTTATGCCGGGGCTGCCGGGCGGCGATCGCGGCGAAGCGGTGCGCTCGGCGGAGACGGCCGTGTCGTGCTCTCCGGACGCCGTACGGATATACCCCACCGTGGTGCTCGAACATACCCGCCTCGCCCGACTCTGGAGGGAAGGCCTCTACGAGCCGCTCGGGTTCGAGGAGGCCCTGGAGTGCGCGGCAGATATGCACGAGCTGTTCGCGGAAAAAAACATTCCGGTAATACGCACGGGGCTCCATCCCCTCTCCCCCGATGAGGAGGGCGGCGTGCGTGCGGGTCCGTATCATCCGGCATTCGGCTATATGGTGAAGGCGCGGCTTAAACGGAGAATCATGGAGAGGGAGATAGAGAGCGCGATTGTAGCCACCGGGAGGGCGAAAAGCTCGCTCCTGCTTCGCATACCGCGTCAGAGGAAGGAGGAATACCTCGGCCACCGGCGTGAGAACATGGACTACCTGGAAAGGCGTTTCCCGGAAACGAGAATCACGCGCGCTTTCGCCGATTCCGATCGGGTGGAAATATTTATTGAAAACGAGTCTTGAAGGCGATACATTCGGCTTGACCGCCCTCCCCTGATCCATTGCAGTCATACGTTCGGAGGCCTTATGGAAAATTATCTGAGGGTATTGCATGTAGACTGCTCCTCGGGATTCTACCGAATGGAGCGTTTCGGTATAGGCGAGTTTTTCGGGCCGATCGACGTGGGCCTCAACATCGCCAAGCGCCACAACAGCCTGAACATAGGCACGGGGCTTCTCGCCGGTTCCATCTTTCCGGGTTCGAACCGCCTCGTTGTCAACGGCTTCTCTCCCAACTGGGGAAGCTTCTATATCTCCACCATGGGCGGGGCCGCGCTCGTTTTCGACAATCTCGGAATCAACATGCTGTCGCTTCGAAACCGCGCGACGTCTTTTTCGATCATGTATCTCAACCGCGTCCACGGAGAGGAGGTGGAGGTCGAACTCCATCCCATCGACGTGTGGAGCGTATGGAAGGGAGGAAAGACCGGCGTGTACGCGCTCATGGACCACGCGCTCGAGCGCTTCGGCCACCGGTACAGCTCGGAGCCGCGCGTTCTCGCGACGGGACCGGCCTCGCTTGTCACCGATTTCGGGGCGATCGCCTCGGCGCCGGTGAAAAACGGCACACCGACCGCCGCCGACACCTGGGCCGGGCGCGGCGGCTTCGGCACCAAGCTCCTCAGGGAGCACGGCATTGCCGCGATCATATACGGCGGCACGTACATAGACCAGGACTTCCGCGACCGCAAGGTGGCCGACGAGTGGTTCAGCGACCGGTACAAGAAACGCCTGGCGGCCAAGGACATGGAGGCCACCACGAAGTACCGCTTCGATCCGAACTTCGACACGGGAGGCACCTTCGGCGTCAATTACGCGAAGATCGGCGGGAGGGTGATCGCATTCAACTACCGGAGCATTTACATGCGCGAGGACGAGCGCCGTCACATCCACGAAAAATTCATCGTGGACCATTACCTGCGCCAGTTCAACGAGGAGATCATCCGCCCCAAGAGCATGCGCACCTGCGGCGAGCCCTGCTCGGCCGTGTGCAAGAAGATCTACGGCGAGTACAAGAAGGATTACGAGCCCTACCAGACCATGGGGCCCCTCTGCGGCGTTTTCGACCAGCGGGCCGCCGAACTCCTGAACCGGCGCGCCGACAGCCTGGGATTCGACGCCATTTCCGTGGGCGGCGTGCTCTCGTGGCTCATGGAATGCCTGCACGAGGGGCTCTTCTCCCCGGAGGAGCTCGGCGTATCCGAACGCCCGGTCTTTTCAATCGAGGGTTTCAGCGTGGAGACCGACTCCATGCACAACGCGAGGATCGGCGTCGCGCTTCTCGATTCGATCATCGAGAAGCGCGGCATCCTCGACCTCGAGGAAGGGGCGCGCGATTTCGCCCGACACCTGGCCCGCGACCGGGGCAAGAAGATACTCGACCTCTTCGTCTATAACGCGAACGCCCGCAAGGGATGGATCGTGCCCAACCAGTACTGGACCGCCGGCGTGCTCTCGCCGATGCCGATCATGGGCAAGTATTACATGTACTACGGCGATAATTTCTTCGAGCCGCGAAGGCTCGGCAGGGAAAACGCCGACCGGTTCAAGAAGGAGCTCATCATGGACAACATGGGCTTCTGCCGGTTCCACCGAAACTGGGCGGAGGAGATGATCCCCGACATAGTCGGCACCCTCTACGATAAAAAGGCCGAGTACCTGGCCTCGGTCTCCATCACCGCCAGCCGCATCAACAGTCGCAACAGCTCCATATTCTGGGAGTCCGAACGAAACGTGGACTTCGTGTCGAGCTGGCTGACCCGCCTGCGCGAGGTTGAAAACGACGGCTCGAAGGAGCTTGCGTCCTGGGTTGACCGGTTCAAAAAGGACAAGAACGAGGCGGCGCTTGAATTCTGGTTCGAGATATCAAAGGGCGTGCACGAATCGCTGAGGGAATTTTAATGTTGGATGGAGACCACATCACGCGCATAATCTGTGAGCGTTACAATCTGCGCGTATACACGGCCGTAACCACCGGGCTAGCGGGAACGATCTCCTCCCAGCACGGCGCCTCGCCCGCGGCCACGCTCGCGCTGGGGCGGGCCATTTCGGCGACCGCGCTCCTCTGCGCGACGCTCAAGCCCGAGTCCTCCCAGAACGTGACGCTCCGTATCTCCGGCACCGGACCCGTGCGCGAAATCCATGTACAGGCCGACGCCCTTGGCAATGTACGCGGATACGTCGCAAACCCGGCGGTAGAACCGCTCGTGCGAAACGGCCGAATCGACATACCGGCGATAATTGGCGCGGGATTCCTCACCGTCGTTAAGGACCTGGGCCTCAAGGAACCGTACAGCAGCGTCGTACCGCTGCGAACCGGCGAGATCGCGCGCGATTGCGCCTGGTACCTCACCGAATCGGAGCAGGTGCCCTCAGCCATGATCATCGGACTGGCGCAAAACGGCGACGGCGGCGTGGAGGCCTCGGGCGGAATACTCATTCAGCGCTTTCCGGACACGCCCGACAGCGCGCTCGAGCGCGTTGAGGCCAACATCGCCGCCATGAAGACCCCGCTCGGCGAATCGCTCAGGCGGGGGGAAGATATCATTTCGGTCGTTTCGCGCCTGATGGACGATTATCCCCTGAGCCTGCTCGGCGGAACCCCGCTTCGGGCCGCATGCCGCTGCAACAGGGAGATGATCGAGGGGATACTTATGGGCATCGACCGAAAGGAAGTAGAGGACATGCTCGAAAAGGACCACGGCGTCGAGCTGCGCTGCACCTTCTGCACGAAGATTTACAGGTACGACGAGGCGGAGGTGCGTTCCCTGCTGGAGAATTGAGATCTCCGCCGGCCCGTCACCAACCGGACCTCTTGCCCGTAAGCTCGGTCAGGTCGATCCGGATGAGGGCGATTTTTTCCAGAGACGCGTCGCCATAACTCCAGCCTGGCTTCCCCGAATATTTTTCCATAATGGCGTCCAGCCCGGCGCGTTTCTCTTCCCGGTCGGTCACGAATTCCGCCCTTCCGTAGCCGATTACGCATCGGTACCGGGCCCCCCAGGAGCATGCCGTTTCTCCGCGCACGATCTCGATGTCCGTATCGGCCTGAAAGCAGACAAGACCGTTCCGGGAGATGATATCGATCTTTCTGCCTTCGGGCGCCGAATGCAGATAGATGGATCTTCCCCTGCATCCGAAATTCATCGGCACCACGTACGGGACATCGCCATCCGCCAGGCCGATCCTGCACACCGGGGCCTCACGAAGAATCGCCTCAATTTCCGCCGGGTCTTCTATTTTCTTGTCGTTTCTTCTCATCTCCGCCTCCGCGTCCGGACACATTACACGTCCGGTCGCCCTTTCGTCCACCCCAAAACATCGCGTCGGCGGCGCGCTGAAAAGCGCGTACGGGAGGGGCATCGCCGGCGGGCACCGCGCGGGCGGACACCAATAGTGCTTGAAATACCGCGGGGAATGCCTATACTTCGCGACGGGCCCGGCATATGACGTGCGCCCGATCTCGCACCACGACGGGAGACCATCATGCGAAAGTACTGCTCGCTGGCACTTTTTATCGTCCTCACGGCCGTTCCCGCGGCCGGGCTCGAGGTGGACATCGACGAGCTCAGAAAGGCGGGAAAAATCGAGTTCATCAATTACGCGGGTCCGCAACGTAACCGGGACAGCGTCGCCGCCGTCAAATCGATCGGAACGGGGCTCGCCGCCGCGGCGGAGAAGCGCGGCGAGAACGCCCGCGTCAATTATTACATGAAATATTCGCTCATCCGGGCCATCTCGAAAGATGAGCCCGAGAAGCTATCGGCGGATATTGTTTCCATCGACAGGGAGGCCAGGGTGACGCACATACAGTACATCCGCCGCATCCTTTCGGGATATTTCGAGCGCATGTACGGCTACTCCGAAAAGAACGCGTACACGCTCGCTGTGTTCACCACCTATTACAACGCCGTATATCGCGGCGACATGGGCTATTTCGGCGGAGCGTACAAAAAGGTGGTCATCGGAAACCTCTCGGCAGCGAACGCCGGCCTCGCAACGCGCTACGACCAATGGCCCGGAGCGACCCGTATAGTCATCCCTCTCACCGAGGAGGCCAAGCGCGGCGCGATCGACTCGATCGACCCGGACATCATCTCCGATAACAAAGTGCGGACCGCCGTCCGGAAGGAAGACGAGAACCTCGAACAGCGCAAAGACCTAGTCGATCTGAAAGAAAAGAACATCGAAAAGG
>JAGODA010000196.1 GCA_017998475.1 Spirochaetota bacterium
CGCTTCGCGATGCTCATCTTCGCGGTGAAGATCCTCGAGGAGACGGCGCTGAGGGTGATCGAGTGCTCGCGGTAAGGATTTCTGTCCTTCGTTTACTTCGCTCCCGCTTCGGAAACGCCCGCCATCCAGCGGATGGCCAGGCCGGAGGCGATATATCCGGCCATGTGCAATCTAAGGGAAACAAGTGTAGACGAAAAATGATCGTCGACAGTCCGTCGGCACCGCAACAGGAACTTCACTTCGCCGACACCCTCTGCCGGGCAAGGCGCACGCGGCTTTTGCGCAGACGCGGTTGCACAAGCCGATCAATGGTATACTCCCGCCACGGGGCATACATTTTAAACGGCCCCCGCGCGAGGGGCTTTATTTCAGACTGAGAGGACATTTTTCAAGGGTGGAATCGCCGATAAACGGCATTCCGTCGCGGGGCTTCCCGCTCAAGGGGCGGCGCGGTTTTCTATATTTTGAGGTATTCCTCCACCGCTTTGACAAACACAACGGCCTTTTCGAAAATGTCTTCCGCTTCTTCAAGGGAAACGGATTGAGTAACCTGGTAATCCGACGACTGCCGAAGGTCGAATGCGCGATGAAGGTGTTTGGAAAGCTCTTTCGGGAAGGCTCCTTTCAATACAAATTCCGAATCGAAAAGGCTGATCGCTCCCGTGTGTTTTTTGGGTACAAGCTCGTGCATCTGTAAAATGGCGAGGACGGCGTAGAACATCGCGTAATATGATCTGTTGACGGCGCCGAAGAACGAGGTGCTGTTTTGAAGCAGTATCCGCGCGTCACCGATTGAAGCATAAGACTGCTCCATTCGGTATTTGACCAAAATCGCAATATCATCCGGTATCATACGGGTATGCCCTGCGATCGTACGGCCTTTGAAAGCAGCGACATCCGTTCCGGGCCGTATTCCCAGTTCTGTGCTGAACTCACTACCGGTGAGAGGACGATTCCCGTTCCAAGGCTTGACTCCCAGGCGCACTCACTTGCAATCCTTCGCGCTCCGGCAATGTCGTCCGTATCAATGACTACGAGGACGTCCATGTCGGAGTCGATATCGGCGTCGCCCCGGGCGCGCGAACCGAATAAAATTATCCGCGTTACCGGGAGTCGCTCTCCAATCGCTCTTTTAAAATCAAGCAGTATCTTTTTTTCAATTTCGTCCATTTCGAATGGCCTCTTTATTCCGTATCATACACATCACTGAATGTCAACTTTAAACCCGTTTATCGTTTGTATAACCTTGCTTTTTCTAAAAACAACATCAAATCCTGTATGGGTAAATCGTCTGAAAACGGCATCCGCACCCGTCGTGTGGATGATTTTTGTGCGTAAATACGGGCCGGCCCCGGACCCTCCGCGCTGGTGCGTTATGCGCCCGTAGCTTTTCTCATCACCGGTGCGCTCCTCGTCTTCATCACCCTTTTACTCCTTAAGGATTTTTGTACGATTGAGCGGGGGCGCGGAGCGGGTCATCGTTTCCGCATGAACCAGGGGTCCGCCTCGTAACGATTGTACGGAGCGCCGTCCGGATTCTCATACACCACGACGAAGGATATATCCCCGGCTGATGTAAGCGTGGGTTCTCCAACTCCGGCGCTGTTCCCCGCGCCGATGACGAGCTCCCTTGCGCCCCAGCTGTTCCAGTTGTTCGGTGTTGTCTGAATACATCGAAAGATAGCGAGCTTGCCGTCGGTGTGGGTCGCCGAGAAATACAGGTACCAGTCCGTGCCGTCGTGAAAAAGGTGGGGCTGATGTTCCTGCAGCCCGGTGTTGATCGTGGCGGCATTCGAGGGAGCAGACCACGAGGCCCCGTTATCGGCACTGACCGAATACCAGATGTCGTGGCTTCCAAGGCCGCCCGGGTAATCGTTGCTGTCGAACATGAGCACGAGCGTATTCACGTCTATCCGCTCGATGTGGGGATTGTCCTCCATCTTATCGGTGTGCGGAAAATTCGCCAGGGGGGCGCCAATACCCGCGGGATTGAGCGCGCAGCCGGTAAGCTCCCATATGTCCGTGTCGTAGGTCGGGTCCTTATCGTTTGAGGTGAAGAGCAGTCGTCCCAGCGTGTTCCCGGATTTGTCGAGCTGCACCGGCGCTCCCTCGGAAAATACCGGCCGCGCCATACCGGACAGGGTCCAGGACGTGAAGGCTTCGGCCGTGCTCGCGCGATGGGCGTACAGGATATCGCCGTGGATCCAGGATGAGGCCCCGACGGGATTGGAGACCAGATCCATCCCGAATGTGGGCCCGCGCAGATAGGGCCCGAACGCGGTAGGGTCGGGATTCGGCCCGCTGATGGTGAACGAGAGCAGATCACCCGGGGCGTAAATGCAGTAAAGGTCGAGGCCGTCCCTGCTCACATAGATGCCGTCCTCTCATCCGAGGGTTGAGAGAGGTTGACCGAAAGGGGGATGGTACTCACCGGAATCATATTCGAGGTCGACGGATGATTTAATAGCCTCCCATGGTCCGGGTTCCGTCGCGTCACCTCCCGGGGAACAACCGGCCAGGGCAAGCAGGGCCGAAAGCGTCACCGTAGATATTAGAAAGAGGATATGGAGCCCAGAATCAATCGCTTGTCGCATAGTTATTTTTTCCGATCGATATTGAAACCGCGCGGGGCACACCGCTTCCATTCACGCCACCGACACGCCCGATAGCATGATTTCTCACTCCAGTATATCATAAGGGAGAGAGGAACGCGCAAGGGAAACGCACGGAATCCGTGAATTTTCCTTTATAATTTTTTTACCGACCGGCTCGATCCATGGAGGGATTCCATGTTGACCTTTACAGGATTTGTACATTACCATTCCAGACATTCGAGCGGCCGACCCGAGGCAATGCCGTGTGGTCCATGTCCCGAAATAAAGTCGTACTATTAAGTACCGGGGAGTGTTCCATGAATAAGCGCCAGCATCCTCATCTGAACGGAATCATGACCCTCATGTGCTGCTTCGTGCTTTTTTCACTTATGGCCGGATGCACGCGTGACACGGCGGATTTCTACGCCGCGCCCCCCGGCAAACACAAGGAGCCGCCGGCGAAACCGGAGGAAAAGCCGTTCACCCTGACGGATGGCTCCGGCCCCTACGGCACATTCCCCTCCCTGGACTATACCGCAATAGAGGCCGCGGGAAAGCCCGAAATGATGTTCCAGCGCTCCCACGAAAAGGACATTATCGATATCAGGGTCACTCCGGACAGCAGGCTCATCGTCAGCGCCTCGAACGACCGCACGGTGAAGA
Source organism: Spirochaetota bacterium (assembly GCA_017998475.1). GTDB lineage: Bacteria > Spirochaetota > UBA4802 > UBA4802 > UBA5368 > MVZN01. The sequence goes on from JAGODA010000196.1 coordinate 3,258, forward strand.
TATGGACCATCGACGGCGTTCTGCTTAAAACCATTCCATTCCCCGACACCGACATACGCTGTCTCGCCGTCTCGACCGACGGAATGCGTTTCGCCGTGGGAACGCGACAGGGTATTTTCGAGCTGGCCATAGACGGAAGAATGCTGCGCGTATTGAAAGGGGAGGATGACGTCTTCCCGCATCATTACCGCCCCTGGATCGTGTACAGCCCCGACGGGAGCATTCTGACCACCACCGGAAGCCGGACGGTCCTCATCCGCGACGCGAACTGGAACGTCCGCAAAACCGTAAGGGCCGCGGGGACACTGCCGTCGTCGCCGGGCGACGTAAAACATATCGCCGTAAGCCCCGACGGTAAGTATTTCGTCACCTGCGGGGCGGGAATAAAAACCGCGGATGGATGGGAGGCTTACGCTCAGATGTTCGATATGAACGGCACCCTTATCGCCGACCTCGATACATCACGACCGCCGAAGCAGGGGGAGACGGAGAAGGTGCGTACCAGCGGGACCCGGCCGGACATGGCCGGGTTCAATAACGACGGTTCCGTAATCGCCCTGCTGGGAGCCGAGAACCTCCGCTTCGTTTCGAGGGACGGCGCGATCATCAGGGCCGTAAAAGTAAAACCCGGCAACCTTCATAACTTCCTGTTCACGCCCGACGGGAAGGCGGTCATCATCAATTTCTTCTGGGAGCTCCATAAATATTATATGGACGGCGCCTATGGCGGAATGGTGAAAATGCGGACAAAGGACGACCCCGGGCGGGGAGGAGCACAGTGGGCCGCCGTGTCCAATGACGGGCGCCACCTGGTGACGGGTCATCAGGGCGATAAAAATCTGGGCGGCGGCATCCGCATCTGGGACCGGCTGGGAAGGCTGAGAAAAGACCTTCGGCCGATGGCCGTTGAGGCGAAGCGCCTCAGCTTTTCCCCCGACGGCAGGAAATTGTATCTCGAGACGGAGCGGGGAAAGAAGACCGTCATCTGGAATATGGACGGCCGCTATCTCGAAACCGTTCCTGAGAGCGTACGATTCACCCGGGAGGGCGGGGAGCTCCGTTTTTACGAAGGAAAGTTTCAGAAATTCCACCTGAAAAAGAACGGCCGGGAAACGGAATTCAAGGAGCGGCATTACGCGCCGCTTCCGGACGGTACCATTATCGACTGGAGCGGACGTGTATGGGAAAGCGACGGGACGCCGAAACGGCAGATCGCGGCCATGAACCCGACATGGGAGCTTGCCTCAGAGACGTCCATGCGCTATTTCGTAACCGTGCCCGGCAGGGGGAAGGAGGTCAAGCTCCACGACGCCGAAGGCCGGCACGTCGCCACGGTCGAGACCAATCTGGCGCGTATCGAGCCAGGCGCGGTCGCCGCCCACCGGGACATGCTCGCCGTCGGGCACGAGGATGGCACCGTAAGCCTGTACCGTATCGATGAAACACGGTTCAGGCTTGATCCCGACGAAGCCACACTGACGCCTCAGCGGCGAAGAAGGGTCCCGAAGACAGGGGTGAAGATCGCCGAATTGAAGGCGCATCTCCTTGCAGTATACGGAATCGCCTTCAGCCCTGACGGTACATATCTCGCGTCGTGTTCGGCCGATCGTACCGTGCGGGTGCTGAACCTCGAAAAGAAGAATTCCATCACGCTCGTGCCCCTTTCCGACGGCGAGTGGTATGCGGTCGACGAGGGCGGCAAATTCGAATGCTCCAGCGGCGCGCGCGATCAGATCGTTTTCGTCAGGGGACTCTCGGCCTACGCCACCCGGCAGATGTGGGACGCGCTGAACGAACCGGGACTCATTACCTCCTTTTTCAGGGGGATGAGGGCGGCTCCGGCCAATCTGGCAAGGGCGATGAATTCGGCGCCGGAGGTGAGCCTGAGCCCGGGCCGGCGCTCACCCGGCGACGAGACCGTTACGGTCACGGTCTGCGCCCGCGCCAGGCAGAACGGCGTGGGCAGGATTTTCATGCTGCATAACGGCCGCTCCATCGACGAGGCCGCGCGCGGGATAAAGGTAGAGAGACGGGACAATTGTAAAACCTTCACCCTGAATCTCGAGCCCGGAGAAAACCGTATAACGGGCGCTGCCTACGACGCGGGCAACACGGTATTCGGGACCAGCGTCGAACACACCGTGCTGTACGTCGCGCCCGCGGTGATCCGTCCGGACATGCATATTCTTGCCGTCGGCGTGGGCGAGTACCGTGACGCCACTATCAGGCTGGGGTTTCCGGCGAACGACGCGCGCGCGGTGTCGGCGGCGTTCTCACGATCGGGCGCGTCGCTGTACGGAAAGATCAACGCCACGGTGCTCGTCGACGCGGCCGCGACACGGGAGAGGATTCGCGCGGAACTCGCCGGGATCGCGTCGAGGGCAAAGAGAAATGATATCGTTATTGTGTTTCTCGCCGGCCACGGCGACACCGAAGGCGGCAGGTATTATTTCCTGACGCACGAGGCGGACATCTCCGATCTGAAAAGAAGCGCCGTGTCGGTAGACGAGCTGAGCGACTTCGCGCGCTCACTCACCGCCGGCAAGGTGATGCTGCTTTTCGACACATGCAAGAGCGGCTCCGCCACCGAGGCCCTTCAGAAAAGCGCCATGGCCCGCGGCCTGGACGAGCGCAGGATCATCGCGCGCATCGCGAAGGAGCACGGCATCGCGGTATTCTCCGCGGCAAGCGCGTCCCAGGAGGCCTTCGAGATCAGGGAGCTCGGGCACGGAATTTTTACCCACTGTCTGGTCTCGGCGCTCGGCGGACCCCTCGAGGCGATTTCCGAGGACGGGGTGATCACCGTCAC
>JAGODA010000197.1 GCA_017998475.1 Spirochaetota bacterium
GACCTACTGCGGTCCCTGTAAAAAGGAGATACCACAGCTCGTCGAGCTTCAGCGGAAACACGGCGCGGACAAAAAGCTCGCGCTTGTCTTCGTTAATAGCGACAAAAAGGGAAAGGACAAGGCGCTTCCGGTATTGAAGGAGCTCGGCGTGGAGAACGAGTGCCTGTACGACATGTACCAGCTGACGGCGAAGAAATACATCCCGGACCTTAAAATTCCCGCGGTCTTTCTGATTGACCGCAGGGGCGAGATCGTCTTTCAGGCCGTGGGCGAGAGCGCCGAGACCATGCGCCTGCTCGAAAAGGCGATTGAACGCCTGAAATAGCCCGCTCCGCTTTCGCCTCTCCTTCGTTTTTCAGCCCGGCGGATCACACGATGGTGATATACCTGTCCGTTACGGAAAACACGCAGGGTGTGACGCCGACGTACTCGCCCTCCACGTCTATCGGTACGCCGGGCGTGGCGATCTCGAGCCTGCGGACCTCGCTCTCTTCGACATAGCTCACCTTGAGGTGCGATCCCGAGTAGACGCGCGGAAAGACCGTAAGAAAGACGGGACGCGACATCCACTTGAGGAATATCATGCGCGCGCTGTCGGACAGCGGGTCGGAGTTGGGGGAGACCTTCATTCCGCCCGCGTAGTACACGCTGCGCGCGAACATCACCATGAGAGCCCGCTCCTTTCGCGGCGCTCCGTCTATGCTGATATCGGCCTCGATCGGCTTGATTTTCATCAGGGTCTGCAGTACGCCGAGTACGTAGCCGAACTTGCCGAGCCGCCGGTAACGGTCGAAGGTGCCGGCGACCATCGCGCCGAAGCCCGCGTCGCCCACGCCGACGAAGTAGCGGCCGGTCCCGTTCGCCTCGACCAGGGAGAGCAGCATGCGGATGCCGCCGCCCGAAAGCAGGCGATCGTAAATTTCATCCACGCGCTCTCCCGCCGCCTTCGCGATGCCGAAAAGCCGGCTGAGGTCACAGCCGGAGCCGCCGTAGGTCGGCGCGATCGCTATATCGGAGCGATGCGCCACGCCGTTCGCCACCTCGTTGATCGTGCCATCGCCTCCGCAGACGATGATCACGCGCCCCGAGGCGGCGCGCGCCAGCTCGACCGCGTGCCCACGCCTTTCGGTAAAATGTGCCTTATAGTCGAAATAACGATCCAGGTGATCCTCGAGCGCATGGTAAATTTTCGATCCCGAACGCGACGCGGGGTTTACGATGACGGTTGCGGCGATCCGGTTGCGAGCGGCGTTTGCTGTGCCGGTATCCATGGGCGGGCCTGCTCCTGTTGGGGATGTGAGATGAAGATTATATAAAGAACCTCCGTCATTTGTTCAACTCATTTTATATCCCCTGCGCGCATTTCCCTGGGAACCGATTAGAATCGCGTATTCTTCGAACCGGTGAACGGGCATGGTTTACGTCATCGCGGCGCGCCGAGGTGGTCCGGTCCCGTAAAACGGCCCGATCGCGCGGCGGATGTATACGGCATTAAATTCTTGAATCCGCCTTCACGACCGTATATCCTTTATCGTATCGACTGACGCGCGAAGGTGTAACTACCGCAAACGGGACGGAAAAGAACATGAACGAACGATACAGAAAGGCCCTTCACCTGGAATACTTCACCGTGGGATACAACGTGCTCGAGGCGGCTGCCTCGCTTGTTGCCGGCGGCATGGCCAACAGTATCGCGCTCGTCGGCTTCGGTCTGGACAGCATAGTGGAATCGCTTTCGGGGTTGGTGCTCATCTGGCGGTTGAAGAAGCACGGTACGATGTCCGCCGAAGAAGAGGAGCGCGTTGAAAGGCTTGCCTCGCGTTTCGTCGGGGTGACTTTTTTTATCCTGGGCGCGTACGTGCTTTTCGAATCGGTGAAAAAAATCGTGACCGGGGCGGCGGCACAACCTTCACCTTTCGGTATCGTGATCGCGCTCCTGTCGCTTGTCGTCATGCCGGTGCTCGCGTACCGGAAATTCAGGCTGGGTAAAGAGCTCGGACTGCGGTCTCTGGTGGCCGACTCGAAGGAAACCCTCGCGTGTTCCTTCCTCTCCGTGGCCCTCCTCGCGGGGCTTCTCTCCACCTATTTCTTCGATTTCCACCTTGCCGATCCCTTAGTCGGTCTGATAATCGTGCTTTTCCTCTTCAGGGAAGGGTACGAACTCCTGCTTGGAGATGAGGGGGAGGAGTAAAATGACGATTTTTTACTAAGTTTCACATATCAATAAATAGTAGTTGACAAGATGATGAAGATATGAATATATGCGGAGTGGTACGCTTATCCAATGCGCCTTTTGCTCAGACCTTGCCCGTTCGGTCCACCAACAGACATGGTACGGATTGAAAAACCGGCCGGCGCTACGGCCGGAGTGGGCTACCGTCGTTTGGCCGGGTTCCGTATCATCTCTGATTTTAATGATAGTTGAGGGAGGAGGATTATATGAATAATCCGAGAGTTCGTGCCGTACTGCTGTTCCTCTTGGTGCTCGCCTTCGGCGTACTTATCTTCGGCGGGTACCTGATCAAAAAGGAAAAACCGCCCATTCCGGTGATCGTCAAATCCGAAAGCGGCGCCGTGGTATTCAGCGGTCCCGAGGTGATCGACGGCCAGAACTACTATTTCAGCAGGGGCGGCCAGCACATCGGCACCATCTGGGGACACGGGTCGTATCTCGCGCCCGACTGGTCCGCCGATTATCTGCACCGTCTGGGCCTGTACGTCGCGGCGCGCTACCACGGGCTCGATGAAAGCGCCGCCGGGCGCTTCACGCAGAAAGAGTTCGACGCGCTCGACGGCGTGGAAAAGGCGAGGCTGCGCGCGATGGTTATACGGGAGCTCAAGCCCAACCGGTACGTTCAGGAAACGGGCGAGCTGGTCTATACTGCCCTGCAGGCCGAGGGATACGCGCATCTCGTCCGGTATTACACCGGGCTTTTCAGGGACGGAAACGAGTCGATGGGATTGCAGGCGGGCATAGTCCGCGACGAGCGGGAGGGCCGCAACATCACCTCCTTCTTCTCGTGGCTGGCCTGGGCCGCGGTGACCAACCGGCCCGGGGCCGATCACACCTACACCACCAACTGGCCGTACGATCCGCTCGTGGGGAACGAGCCCGTCGCCGACGCGCTGATCTGGTCGATCGTGAGCGTCGTGCTTCTCATTTTCGCCGTGGGAGCGGTGATCTACCTGTACCATCGCTATTTCAGGGAGGATGACTACGAGTCGACGGGACTGGCGGACCTCGACGAACCGCGTCCGACGCCGAGCCAGAAGGCGGTGCTCCCGTACTTCATCGCGGCGATGCTTCTCTTCCTCGTACAGATCGCGACCGGGTCGCTCACCGGGCACTTCACCGTGGAGGGTACCCGCTTTTTCGGAATCGCCATCGGCGAGATACTGCCGTACGCCGTGGTGCGCACCTGGCACCTGCAGCTGGCGGTGTTCTGGATAGCGACCTGTTTTCTGGCCACGGGGCTTTTCATAGGCCCGTTCGTTGGGCGCGAGCCGTCCGGCCAGTGGAAACTTGTCACGGCGCTCTTCGTCGCCGTGGTGCTGGTGGTGGTCGGTACGCTTGTCGGCAACTGGCTTTCGGTCACCGGTTATTTCGGCGGAGACGGCTTTTACCTGGGCCACCAGGGATACGAATATATAGAGCTGGGGCGCGTGTGGCAGGTGCTGCTCATAGTGGGCATGCTCGGCTGGCTGGTCCTCGTGCTGCGCGCGATCCTGCCGGCGCTGAAGGGCGAAGACGACCGGGGAGGGCTCACGCACCTGCTGCTATACAGCGCGGTCACCATTCCGCTCTTTTACATGGCGGGACTGTTGTACGGCAAGGGCTCCCATCTCTCGGAGGCCGAGTACTGGCGATGGTGGGTGGTGCACCTCTGGGTGGAGGGATTCTTCGAGGTGTTCGCGACGGTCTCGCTTGCCTTCATCCTCTCCCACATCGGCGCGGTCAGCCGCCGCTTCGCGCTTATTACGGTCTATCTCAGCATCACGCTGTATCTCGGAAGCGGTGTCATCGGCACTTTCCATCACCTGTACTGGTCGGGAAGCCCCATGCCGGTTATCGCGCTCGGGGCGGTGTTCTCGGCGCTCGAGATCGTACCGCTCACCATCCTGGGGTTCGAGGCGGCGGGAAACATGCGGGTCGTCGCGAAATCCGGGGCGAAGCATCCGTACCGCTGGCCCATCTACTTCTTCGTTTCGGTCGCCTTCTGGAACCTGGTGGGCGCCGGCGTATTCGGCTTTCTCATCAATCCGCCCATCGTGCTCTATTACGCGCAGGGGATCAACACCACTCCCATCCACTCGCACACCGCGCTCTTCGGGGTGTACGGGCTGCTCGCTATCGCGCTCATGCTCTTCTCGGTGCGCCATATCGTGACCAGGGCGTCGTGGTCGGATTCGCTGCTCAAGTGGAGTTTCTGGGGCCTCAACGGGGGGCTTGCGGCCATGACGGTCTTCAGCCTCATTCCCTCGGGTTTCTACCAGTTCTATCACGCGGTGAAATACGGCCTGTGGCACGCGCGCAGTCCCGAGATCGCGTCGGGAGAGGTCATTCGCTTCTTCTCGTGGATGCGCGTCGGTCCCGACCTCATCTTTACCGCGGGCGCGGGGCTGCTTACGATCTTTCTGGTGCGCGCGGTCTGGATTTCGTATTTCCGCAAGTCCGGCTAGGCTTATACGGGGCGGGGAGCCTTCCCCGCCCCGTCACATGGAGGCGAGCCTGTCGCGTATCCAGGAGGAGGTACGCTCGAGCTCGCGGACGAGGTCTTCGACCAGCGCCGCGGGGGGCGATATACCCTCGTGCGACAGGCTGATCTCGATCTCCCTGCTGAGGCGCGTGAGGGTCGTGAAGCCAAGCGAACCCGCCGCGCCGGCGAGGCCGTGAGCGGTCTTTCTGAGGCTCGTGAAATCACCTTCTCCCAGCGTCCTGTTGAGTTCCTGAACGCGTCCGGGAATGGATTCAAGAAACATCCCGTACAGTTCCTTGAAGAAGCCGTGGCCCGTTTTAAGAATACCCGTTACGATTTCCGTATCCACGAACCCGTCGCCGTGTCCGGCGGCGGCCGTCTCGTCGGTCTGCCGGCGGCTTCCGAGGACCGCCCGCTTCATAATCGCGTCGAGTTTTTTCCAGTCGATCGGCTTCGCGATGTAGTCGTCCATACCGGCCGCAATCAAGCGCTCCCGGTCGCCTTTGAGGGCATGGGCGGTCATCGCGATGATGGGGATGCGCCGGTTGATACGGGGATCCCTGTTCTCGCGCACGAAACGGGTCACCTCGATGCCGTCCATGTCGGGCATCTGGACGTCCATAAGCACGAGGTCGAAGACGCGCGTTTGCAGCAGCGAGATCGCCTCGCGTCCTCCCGGCGCCACGCTTACCGAATGTCCCATCCGTGTGAGGTAATCGCGCGCCATGATCTGGTTGATTTCGTTGTCCTCGGCCAGGAGTATCCGCAGGCAGACGCCGTCGCAGTGTATCGCGCCCGCGGCCGCCGGCCGGTCGGGGGCGGTCCTGACGCCCGCGCCCGCGGCCTTTTTAAGTAGCGCGCTGAAATAAAAAGTGCTTCCCCGGCCCGGTTCGCTTTCGACGCTCATCTCACCGTTCATCTTCAGCGCGAGCTCCCTGCAGATCGCCAGTCCCAGCCCGGTACCGCCGTATGCCCGCCGGGTGGAGCTGTCGGCCTGCGTGAACTTTTCGAAGATGGAGTCGTGCATTTCGGCGGGAATCCCTATGCCGGTATCTTTTACCGAGAGGACGAGCATGGCTAAATCCGCGGTTTCACTCCCGGTGTTTCCCTGCTCGCTCGACCCGGGGCGCGTCACTTCGAGCCGCACCGTGATCCCTCCGCGCTCGGTGAACTTGACCGCGTTACCGATGAGATTGATGAGTACCTGGCGGAGAAGGCCGGGGTCGCCCGCCAGCGCCTCGGGAATGCCGGGGGCGATGTCGCAGGAGAGCGAAAGTCCCTTTTTCACCGCCTGGATGCGCATCATTTCGGTCGTTTCCTCGACGAGCTCGCGCGGACTGAATTCGACCTCCTCGAGCT
>JAGODA010000002.1 GCA_017998475.1 Spirochaetota bacterium
GGCGGCCGTGGCGGACAATCTGCATTCCCTCTGCGGGGAAACGGGCACGGCCCACGCCCTGGTCATGCTGGTGTCAGTGCTCGAAAGGGCAAAGCCCGGCGAAAAGATCCTGCTTGCAGCCTTCGGGCAGGGGTGCACGGCGGTCCTCTTCGAGGCGACCGGGACCATAGCCAAGCTCGCTCCGCGAACGGGCATAGCCGGTTCGCTCGCCGAACGCCGCGAAGAGAAGAACTACATGAAGTACCTCACCTTCAACAACCTGATCGTGCAGGAATTCGGCATGCGGGCGGAGGGCGACTGGAAGACGGCGCTGACGGCCCAGTATCGTAAAAACGACATGCTGCTGGGCCTGGTCGGCGGTCGCTGTACGAAATGCGGAACGCCGCAGTTCCCCCGCGCCGACATCTGCGTCAACCCCGGGTGCAACGCGCGCCACAGCCAGGAGCCCTGCGAGTTCGCCGACCTGCCGGCGGCCATCAAGACCTGGTCGTCGGACCTGCTCACCTTCTCGGTGGACCCTCCGGCCCACTACGGAATGGTCGAGTTCGCCGAGGGCGGCCAGTTCATGGTCGATTTTACCGACCACGAGGTCGGCAAGGTGGAGGTGGGAATGCCGGTGAAGATGGTCTTTCGTATAAAGAACGTCGATACCCAGCGGGGATTCACGCGGTATTTCTGGAAAGCGAAGCCCGTGTCACCCCGGGCGAAGGAGGCGTGATATGGCAAGCGGGATAAAAGACAAGGTCGCGATACTCGGGATGGGATGCACGCGCTTCGGCGAACGCTGGGACATGGGGGCCGAGGAGCTTATGGTAGAGGCATACGAGGAATGTCTGGAGGACGCCGGTATCGGGCCGGAGCGGATCGACGCGGCGTGGCTGGGCGTGTGCGTGGAGGAGATCAGTATCGGCAAGTCGTCCCTGGCGATGCCCATGGCTCTCAGGCTACCCTACATACCCGTAACCCGCGTGGAGAACTTCTGCGCCACCGGAACCGATGCCTTCCGCGGTGCGGTCTACGCCGTGGCCTCCGGTGCCTGCGACATCGCGCTGGCCCTGGGCGTTGAGAAGCTGAAGGACACCGGGTACGGGGGGCTTCCCGTGTTCGACTCGCGCGCAGGCACCCTCTTGTCGCAGTGGGCGCCCAACATGACGGCCCCCGGAGCCTTCGCGCAGCTGGCGAGCGCGTACAGGGAAAAATACAAACTCAAATGGGAAGACCTCAAGCTCGCCCTCGCGCACGTATCGGCGAAAAGCCACGCGAACGGCGCGAAGAACCCGAAGGCGCACCTGCGGCGCCCCGTTACGGTGGAACAGATACTGGCCTCGCCGATAGTCGCGTATCCGCTCGGGCTTTTCGACTGCTGCGGCGTAAGCGACGGGGCCGCCTGCGCGATCGTTACGACTCCTGAGATCGCGCGGAGCATGGGGAAGAAGGACCTTGTTTCGGTGAAATCGCTCCAGCTTTCGGTATCCAACGGCGTGGAGGCGGGGCATAAGTCCTGGGACGGCTCATACTTCGCGACCACGCGCATCGCGAGCAAGAAGGCCTACCAGGAAGCGGGGATAAAGAATCCGCGTAAGGAGCTCGGCATGCTCGAGGTGCATGACTGTTTCTCCATTACGGAGTTCGTCACCATGGAAGACCTTCACATCTCGCCGGAGGGGGGGGCGCTGAAGGACGTGATGGACGGTTTCTACAATGCCGACGGCAAGATCCCCTGCCAGATTGACGGGGGGCTCAAGTGTTTCGGTCATCCCATCGGCGCGTCGGGTTTGCGGATGATCTACGAGATGTATTTACAGCTGCTGGGGCGCGCCGGGGAGCGGCAGCTCGCGAACCCGCGCTACGGGCTCACGCACAACCTGGGGGGCATGCCGTACATGAACATCTGCAGCATATCGATCGTCGGAAGGTACGACTAGGAACGCGCTTTGCCTCCAGTGACAGCCCGCTGATTTCTGAAGAAACGAAAAGAGACGGAACTCGCCCTCCTCTCTCCGGTCGGAAGAGAGGAGGGCGCCGCCCTTACGCAAGCTGTGGGAGGACCGTCGCGCGGAGAACCTTCTTGTCGAATTTACCCACGCTGGTCTTGGGGATGGCTTCCAGAAAAACCACACGGTCGGGAACCCACCACTTGGCGACCCTCGCTTTCAGATAGTCGATGATTTCCTCCTCGGTCACCGATCCGGCCGCGCCCGGCGCGGGCACGACGCACGCGAGAGGCCGTTCCTGCCATTTCTCGTGCGGCATGCCGATCACCGCCGCCTCCATCACCTTCGGGTGCGACATGATCTCGTTTTCCAGGTCCACCGACGAGATCCACTCGCCCGCGCTTTTAATGAGGTCCTTGGTGCGGTCGACCAGGCGTATATAGCCCTCCGCGTCGATCGTCGCGATATCGCCGGTGTGCAGCCATCCGTCCCTGAAGGTCGCCCTGCTCCGTTCGGGGTCCTTGTAGTACTCGTCGGCGATCCACGGCCCGCGCAGGCACACTTCGCCCATCTCCGCGCCGTCCCATGCGACCTCTCTGCCGGTATCCAGACTCTTTACCATCATGTCGAGGCAGGGGACCGACATTCCGGCGGTGGTCTTCACGTCGTACAGCTCTTTTTCGCTATAGCCTTCCATATAGCTCTTGGGCAGCGCGGCCGTGGCCAGCGGAGAGGTTTCGGTCATGCCATAGGCCTGTACGATGTTGAATCCGTACTTCCTGGACATGTCTTCCATAAGGTGGCGGGGCATCGCCGAGCCGCCCGAGTACACCGCGTGCAGCCGTGAAAAATCGTGCTCGCCCCCGTCCTCCAGATACTTGTGCAGCATCATCCAGATCGTGGGTACCCCGCAGGTAAAGGTCACACCTTCATCCGAAATGATGCCGCACAGCGCCTTCATGTCCAGTATCTGGCGGCCCGGAAGCACCTGCTTGCAGCCAAGCATCGTGCTGGTAAAGGGTGCGCCCCAGGCGTTTGCGTGAAACATCGGCACGACGTGGAGCACGCAATCGCTCTCCCTGGTCCCCAGTACCACGCCTGCGGTCAGCGCGTGAAGCACCAGCCCGCGGTGGCTGTACACGACCCCCTTGGGATCGCCCGTGGTCGCGGAGGTATAGCAGATCAGGGCGGCCTCGTTCTCGTCGCGTCCGGTGGGGAAGTCGTACTCGTCGGGGAACGCGCCGATCAGCTCGTCGTACAGCACGGCCGGGGAGAGAGCGGTCGCGGGCATCACGCCCGTCTGCGACATGATGACATAGTGCCTGACGGTTTTCAGGCGGTCCCTGACGGGCTCCAGCAGAAAGTACAGGTCCTCGTCGACGAAGATGATTTTATCCTCCGCGTGATTGACGATGTAGATGAGGTGCTCCTGCGACAGGCGGACGTTCAGCGTGTGAAGCACCGCGCCCATGCACGGGACCCCGTAATAGAGTTCGAGGTGGCGATGATTGTTGAGGGAGAACGAGGCGACGCGGTCCCCCTTCCCGATACCGAGGGATTCCAGCGCGCGGGCCAGCCGGCACGTGCGTCGGAACCAGTCGCCGTAGGTGTAGCGGAATGTGGAATCGCCGTATACCGACACGATCTCCTTTTTCGGAAAAAGCCGTGCCGCGCGGTTCATGAAATTTGTGAGCAGCAGCGGATTCTGCATCATGACAGACCTCCTGGACCGGATATAATGGTGTCGTCTCTCCGGGGAATTACGCGCCCGGAGTGCGCGACTGTTCTGTATTTCAGGCGATGGCCGGGGATCGATGGCGAGCAAACGGGCGATGGCCGGAGAACGGGGAATGGTGAAGCGACATCGTCAGAAAAAGTTTACCTGTGTGCACCCCTCCCTGTCTTTCAGAATGGCGCCGATCTCGTCCTTTTCGGCGGGATCGGTGAGCGGTTCGACCTCGGTGGGCGCGGCATCGTCCTCCCGCCGCCGGACAATGTAGCCGGCCACGTGACAGAACACGCACGCCCCGGTGCCGCAGCAGGCCGAATCGGCAAGCGCGTACCCGATGAGGTAGAGGAGCTCCCTTCCCCCGTGTGTGAGCACTTCCTCACGCAAAAAGGAATAGTGGCCGGAGATGGATCCCACCTCTTCGCCGAGGGCCGGATGGATGAATAATTTTGTCATCATCGAGCCTGCCGTCGTGCGGGTACCGCTGGGCATGGCCCGGCGGGGTGCACGGAACAGTATTATAACATAATATACATTATGTTATAATACCTTTATACGGGCAGCGCACGGATGTCAACAGGAAAAGCCTGCCGGACGGCGCCGGTCGTCCGGGGAGGGATGGCGGCGCGTCCGTCAGGTAAAAAAGGACCGCAGCGCGCTTGATTCTTCCGTGTCCGGATCGGACCATGTCGGCCGCGAGGAGCTCGTTTTCGCGGATGAGACCGACGGAACCCGGTGCGGAGAGCTGATGGTCCAGTTGCCGGCCCTGAGCCATTTATAGAAGGCCCAAGCGCCGCACTCACGGCAGAGTTCGTTCTTTTCCGTCAGATACTCAGAGATGCCCAGCGCGACCAGCGGCTTCAGGTTGGCGCAGTTGATGTCGCTGCAATAGGTTCCCGGCTGGTATTCGGTAATCATGATGAGTCCCCCGATGGATATGGCCTCCTCGCACCGGTATGTGGACCCGTACGGGGCGACCCGCGGAAAATACCGGCCCGCGTGAATTTAATGTAGCAATTTAAATATACATATCAATTTTATTCAATCATATTTATTTTATTGTAAATTGGTACCATAAGTTCCTGGCTGATCACATCCGCCGGTCCCCACCGGGCCCGGCCGCGCTCCGATGCCGTGGCGCCAAACAAAGAGTGCTGGCGTTTCGACAGGGTATGTGCTAACCTGTGACAGGGCACCCGGGATGCAGGTCGGGATATTTGATGTGGAAGGAGCGAAGGGATGGGTATGCGGGCCGCGTTTACCATTGTCGGTATCATGCTGATTCTTGTCGTCGTGCTGTTTCTGAAGACATTCCACGATGCCGGCGAATTCAAGAGCGTCGTGTCGCGGTGCGACTGCGTGTGCGTGGAGTACAAGGGGCTTCCGGGGACCGAGGATATCACGATCGATCCGGACACAGGGCTTGCCTACATCTCCGTTGATGATCGGCGCGCGGCCGGCAAGGGGAGACCGGTCCAGGGCTCGATTTACGGATTCGATACCCGGGCCGGGGCTTCCGTTCCATACCGGCTTAGCGGAGACCTTCCGTTCGATTTCCATCCTCACGGCATAGGTCTTTTTCGGAGAGGCGAAAAGAGACTCTTTGTGATTAACCACCGCACCGACGGGCATTTCGTGGAGATTTTCAGGGTCCATCGTGATCGGCTCGTCCACCTGGAATCGGTAAGCGGTCCGCTCATGCACAGTCCCAACGATGTGGCGCCGGTCGGTCCCCGCGCTTTCTATGTTACCAACGATCATGGAAACGCGACCCCGGCCGGCAGAAAAGTCGAAGAGTATCTCCAGTTAAAACGCTCATATGTACTCTATTATGATGGAGCGGATTTCAGAAAGGTCGCGGGAGGTCTGGGGTACGCCAACGGTGTCGCGGTAAGCGGCGACGGCGGCGAGGTTTACGTGGCGAGCAGCGTGGGGCGCAGCCTGCGCGTGTACAGGCGCAATGTGCGGAATGGGGCGCTTTCGACCCGGCTCACCATCGATACCGGCTTCGGCTCGGACAATATCGAAGTCGATGCCGACGGCTCGCTGTGGGTGGCAGGCCATCCCAAAATGCTTACCTTCCTGCGTCATGCCGCCGATGAGGCGGTGCCTTCCCCCTCGAAGGCCGTTCGTGTAGAACTCAAGACTGGCGGCAAGTACGCCGTCCACGAAGTCTTCCAGGATGACGGGCTGAAACTCTCCGCGGCCAGCGTGGCCGCGCCGTTTCCGGGCGGCTTTCTGGTCGGCGCGGTTTTCGACGTGCGGTTTCTGGCGTGCAGGACGAACGCCCGGTAGCCTATCAAATCAGTACCGACCGGACTGAAATCGAATATATTGTTGACAGCGGTAGGCCTCCTGCCAGAGCTTAGGGCACGGCGGCGTCGCCGCCCGTTTATCAGAGGTGCCGAATGGAAGACAGGCTCAAGGAAATCGCCGGCAGGTGCGCGGAGGTCGAAGACCAGCTCGCGCGCCCCGAGGTTCTGCGCGACACCAACCGTTTCAGGGATCTCACCCGCGAACACGCGCAGATAAAGCCGATCGTCGTCAAGTACGAGGAGTACCGCAAGGTCCGCAAAGAGCTCGCGGAATCCGAGGAAGTGCTGAAGGGAGAAAAGGACGAGGAGATGCGTGAGATGGTGCGCGCCGAAATGGCCGTTCTCCGGCAGCGTCTCGAAGCCCTCGACGCGGAGCTCATGATGCTCCTCCTGCCCCGGGACCCCGGCTCGGGGAAAAACGTGATTATGGAGATACGTGCGGGGACCGGCGGAGAGGAGGCCGCGCTTTTCGTCGCGGATCTCTTCCGTATGTACAGCAGGTACATCGACGACCAGGGCTGGAGGCTCGAGTTTATCGACGGCAATCCCACGGGGATAGGGGGCTACAAGGAGGTCATCTTCTCCGTCTCGGGCGCCGAAGCCTACGACAACCTCAGGTACGAGTCGGGCGTGCACCGCGTGCAGCGTATTCCCAGTACGGAGTCGGGCGGCAGGATACACACCTCTGCCGTTACCGTGGCGGTGCTTCCCGAGGCCGAGGAGAGCGATATCGTGATCGATCCAAACGACCTCCGTATCGATGTGTACCGCTCCACCGGCCATGGAGGCCAGTCGGTAAACACCACCGACTCCGCCGTGCGGATCACCCACATCCCGACGGGCATGGTGGTCACCTGTCAGGACGAAAAATCCCAGCTGAAGAACAAGACCAAGGCGCTCAAAGTGCTGCGCGCACGCCTCTTCGAGCGGATGGAACAGGAGCGCCTCGAGAAGGAGGCGCGTGAAAAACGCTCGCAGGTCGGTTCAGGCGACCGCAGTGAGCGCATACGCACCTATAACTTCCCCCAGTCGCGCGTCACCGATCACCGGATCGGCCTGACCGTGCATGCCCTGGAGAGCTTTCTCGAGGGCGATCTCAACGCGATGATCGACGCGCTCAAGCGTCATGATGTCGAGCAAAAGCTCAAAACCGCCGTCGGCTGACCGCGGGTGCGCGCCTAAGACCGTTGGCGAGGCGGTAAAGGAGATCTCCGCTCGCCTCGTCTCCGCGGGCGTTGAAACGCCCGTACTCGACGCCGAAGTTCTGCTCGCGTTCGCCCTCGGAGTGGAGCGCTACCGCCTGCTGGTGGATGCAGGCCGCCCCGTGGATCCGGCAGGGTTTCGCGCCTCCCTTCGAATGACGCGCCGGCGCTGCGCGGGCGAACCGGTGGCCTACATAGTCGGCAGGAAGGAGTTCTATTCCCTGGACTTCCGGGTGACGCGTGGCGTCCTCATCCCCCGTCCCGAAACGGAGCTTCTGGTGGATATGGCGCTGTATCACGCCCGTCCCGGGGCGGTCCTTCTCGACCTCGGTACGGGGTCCGGCGCGATCGCCGTGGCCGTCGCGCGTAACAGGCCGGACATTAAAGTATACGCGTCGGACATTTCGTCGGCGGCCCTGCGTGTGGCGAAATGGAACTGCCGTCACCTGGCCGGTCCACGCGCCGTCACGTTTCGCGCGGGCGACCTGTTCGCGCCGTTCGAGGGCAAGCGCTTCGATGTCGTCGTTTCCAATCCCCCGTACATAGATCCCTCGGTCGCGCCGTCGCTCCAGCGTGAAATCGCGTTCGAGCCGGAAGTGGCGCTTTTCGCCGGGGAGCGCGGACGCGCGGTCCTTTCCCGTATTATCGCCTCGGCCGGCCGGCACCTGACAAAGGACGGCGTCCTGCTCCTGGAGATGGGTCACGATATGCGCGATTTCATCATGGAGGCGGGCCGAAAAGGGGGGTATACCGTTTCGGTGTTTAATGACCTCTCCGGTCTTCCAAGGGCGGCACTACTCAAACGATAAAAATAGCGGCTTCGCGAAAAAAAGAATTGAAAAATCGGGATGAATGTGTATATTCACTCCCGTTTTGTTGAAAAAGACAGAATCGATGTCCAGCCGCGCCTGTCAGACCCGCCCTTTCGGAGCGAGAAGGGGAGGGTTTCGGAGCGGTATCGCGTATCGGGATACCGGCACCTCCTTCGCCGGTTGCAGAATTACATAATCGTGGAACGAACGGCGCCGCGCGAAGCGCGTGCGGTGCCTGTAGCATTTTCCATAACGCGGGGTTCGGATCGTTAATGATAAACGTTAAAGATGAGTACCTGCATGAAGGAAAAAGGATCGCCGGCTGGGCGGAGTCGTACAGCCTGAACTTCGCCGACAGGAAGAGCAAGCTGTTCGGTTTCGCGGATATCAATTATTTCCCATCCTCCCGGGAGGCCGAGTTCACCTGGTCGGTGTTTTACAACGACGAGCTGTATTCCTATGCCAATACCGTCGACTTCCGTCCCGCCGAGGGCGCGCGCGTGCTTTCCGACCGGCGCTTTACCTACAAGATCATACATCCCCCTGAAAAATTCGAGATGAAGCTGAAGGGCGAATCGATCGCTCTCGATCTCTCGCTTACGGGGGCGTATCCGGCATATGTGTTTCCGGCCGCGACTTCGGAGGACTCGCACACCGCCGAAGGAGAGCGCGAGATTCAGCTGTGGGAGCGCTACGAGCAGCGTTGTAGAGTCTCCGGTGCCCTTTCCGTCCTTCGCGGGGAGAAGAAGGGGCAGACAAGGCGCTTTGAATGTCCCGGCATGCGCAAGCATTCCTGGGGAGAGCGCTTTTCGGACCGGCTGCAGTGTTACAGCTGGGTGAACGTCCAGTTTCGGGACATGTGCATGGACCTCACCTATTTCGAGGTGGGCTCCGTTCCCTACTCGCAGGGGTTCATCTCGCGCAGGAGCGGCAATATCCCCATAATGAACGTGGAGCTCGAGCTTCTGGCCTTCAGCCGCGAGAAAAAGACGCTGCTTTCGGGCGAGTTCTCCTACCGCGACGCTCAGGACGACCGCGACCTCATCGTTTCGCGGCGGATCCATTCCGTGGATATGCCTCTGCCCCGCAGCAAGAAGGCCCGCTACGTGCGTTTCCGGGCGTTCTCGGAATTCACCGTGATCGGTACGGGCAAGAAGGGAATCGGCATGGAGGAGCATCTCATCTCGCTCGAAAGGCTGAAGACCCTGGACTGACGAGGGCACATGTCACTCTTTTCCTCGCGTATCAGGAGCATCGCGGTTTTCGTCTACATCCTTCTCTTCCTCCTGGTGCTCAATCTCTATTTCAATCTGAACTTCTCCTGGGAGGGCATAACCCTCATCGTACGCATCTATATTTATATATTCTCCTTTTACCTTGTGTTCACATTCTCCTCAATCAACATCGACCTGTTCGAGAGCATGTACAGGGAGCGTTTCGGGACTCCGGGCGAGCAGATCCTGTTCCTCGAGGCCCGGGTCGCGCCGCTGCTGCTCTTATATTTTATTGTAATCGTTTTCACCCTTATCGCCGGTGTCAACCGGCCCGAATGGCCGTGGGCGCCGATTATCGAGGTACTTAACGGGCGATATTCAAACCTCGTGGTCTATTCCCTTTTCCTCCTGTTCATTCTCAAGCTGCGTAAAGACCCTTTCGTGACGATCCCGCTTTTTCTGGGGATGTGCGTGGTGTACTTCTATCTGGATATGGCCGTCGATTCCCTGGCGACCGGCGGAATGCTGGTTCATCTGATGATGATCGTGAAATTCATCATTTTCTTTTTCTTCCTCTTCGTGGAATTTTTCGCGCGCCGCAACCCCCTCAAACTGCTCGTCACCGCCGTGGTCGTAAGCATGGCAGCGTACCTTCTCTCCCTGGGATCCTACCGGCTCATCTTCAGCACGGCACCGGACCACTCGTTCAGGAAGCGCGAGTCGGGCCTGCAGCTCCTGCGAATGGGCTTCACGTCGCCCCTCCTTGAGCTTAAAGGCGATGTTATGCGTAATCCTGATAAAGATTTTTTCCGCACCGTCCTGTCGTACGCGAGGGAGTACCGGGTTGACCTTGATTTTACCGACGAGGAATGGGAAAGCCTGCTGTTCTCCGGTTCGGCCGAGATGGCCGATCTCATCTCGGAACACATTATGAACAGGAACATTCCCCTGTCGTACGCGCGACTGGTCGGCTTCGCGCTCGAAAACTCGACGCGCGGCGAGCCGGGCCTCCAGAACGCGACGAGCTTCAGCAAGATCGCCGCGCGCTACGTGCCCGGTAACGAGAGCGACTTCAAACGGAAGATAGCCGATTCGGGGAAGGAATTCGCGCGATGGGGGCTGGCGGTGCTCGGAGAGGTCGCGCATCCGGAGGATGTTCCTTTCCTCGTGGAATACCTGGCGAGCACCGACTCCGCGCTCGCCGAGGTCGCCTACACCTCTCTTCAGAAGATCACGGGACTCGATCCCCGGGGCGCGCTCAACCGTCGCGTCAACGACCCGGAGGTCATGGCCGCGTTCAGGGATTATTACCTGCAAAATCGCAGAACGCGGTGACCGGGCACCGGTCGCACAGCGGGCCGCGGGCCTTGCACACGGTGCGACCGTGGGTGATGAAAAGCAGGTGGCCGTTTATCCAGTCTGACGCGGGAATCACCGCGGTCAGGCACGCTTCCACGACGTCGGGATTGTCCGAGCGGGCGTAGCCGATCCGGTTCGAGACCCGCAGCACGTGCGTGTCCACGGCAAACGCGGGAACTCCGAATCCCATCGCCAGGATGACGTTTGCCGATTTTCGCCCCACACCGGGAAGCGACATGAGCTCGTCCCTCCCCGACGGGAGTGATCCCCGGTGTCTCTCAATAACCATTTGCGCCAGCGCACGGATGTTCCTGGCCTTGGAGCGATAAAATCCCACGCTGTGTATCAATTTCTCGAGATCGGATATCCTGGCCCCGGCAAGCTCGGTGAATCCGGGATACCGCTCGAAGAGGCGCGGCGTCACCGAATTGACCTGTTTGTCCGTGGTCTGCGCCGAAAGAACGACCGCCACGGCGAGCTGGTAGGGATTCAGGTACTCCAGCGCGGGCGCGGGACGCCCGTGGTACTCAAACAGCGCGGCCACGATTCGACGCGAGCGCGCGGGGGTCATCGTAGCGGGGCAGTGGCCGCCCCTGGCGGACCGCGCTGTTCCGCCGGTCGATGGAGCGTCGGGCTCGATTGTCATTCGCTCGGATGCCTCTCTTTATGATGATGCCGCGCCGATACGCTCTCTCGAGGCCGGAAAAGTCATTATGAACCGGGCTCCCCGGCCGGGGGTCGATTCGACCCTTATGTCGGCGTTGTGCTCGCGCAGGATCCTGCTGCTTATCGAAAGGCCGATACCGGTGCCGCTCGCCCGGCGCTTGGTCGTGAAGAACGGCGACCATATCTTCTTGACAATGTCTTCCGGGATTCCCGTCCCGTTATCCTCCACGAGCAGCCGGACCCCGTCTTCGGTCTGTTCCGTGGCTATGGTGATCCTTCCCGTGTAGCCGTTTTCCGCCGTCTTCTGGCGCTCCATGATCGCGTCTCTCGCGTTGAGGAGCAGGTTGATTATGAGCTGCTCTATGCTGATCCTGTCACCGTGCACCCTCGCGATATTCTCGTTGAGGACCAGGATGATGTCCACGCTGTACTTCTTGAACTGGAGATTCACGAGATCGATGGCGTCAAGCGCCACGCGGTTGAGGTCGATCAGCCGCATGTTCATGCCGCTTCGCCGGGAAAAATTCCGTATATGGTCAATGATCGAGGCGGACTTGTCCACGAGCGTGCATATCTTCATCAGCTCGGCCGCCGCCTCGAGATTGTCGAACTCGTCGTAATTGATGTCGTCCATCATGTTCTGGGCGATCGCCTTGATGCCAGTCAGAGGCTGGGCCAGTTCGTGCGCGATTCCGGTGGTGACCTCGGCCAGGCTGGCGTGGCGTGAGATCTGGAGAAGCTCGTTATCGCGCTCCTGCACCAGCGCCTTGAGCCGCTCCACCTTCTGCCTGAGGCGGGTGTTGTTGTGGATGAGCCGCCGGTTGAGTTCGCGCGACTCCCTGAAGTGAACGGCGATGCGGTTTATCCGCGCGTGATAGCTGTAGAGGAAGAGGAGGGACGTTATGGCGTGGAGCGCTCCGGCACCGGCCGCGTAATACATGGAAGCCCCGGACCACGCCGACAGCGCGCAGGCGGCAATGGCCGCGACGAGAGTGATCTGCAGCACAAGGTAGATCCCGGTCGAAGCGAAGACACTTTTGAAAAAAAGACGGGCCGCCCAGGCGTAAAAAATGACAAACGTGATGGAAGCGATAAGCGTCGCGCGTGCGTCGAAGACCACAACCAGGATCATAAAGACCGGCGAAACCGCCACGAGCGCGCCCGGCCGCGATTTAGTTCTCGTCCTGATATAGTTGGCGGTCATCCGCGCGTAGGCCGCCGGGAAAAGAGATACGCCGGCGAGCGATGCATACGCGATCCATCGCGGCGGTTCGGTTCCCTCCAGGCGAAGGTATTCCGGAAACAGTATGAGAAGGGTTGTGAGCGAGGCGGTCAGGAATTCGATCGAGGTCCTGCGCCTGACGAAAAACAGCATCGCGATGAATTCGAACAGGATCGCGAAAAGGAGAAAGGCGACGATGATCTTGACCGGGCTCATGGCTGGGCGTTTATCCGGCGTCTTGTTGTTTGACATTTGCGGAGACGGTTTGCATTATGTCAATAGCTTTTACCGGATCGCCGGCGATGACGCCGAAAGGCCGGATCCGGATACGGGCGATCCGCCGGCGCGGCATCGCCCCGATACGGTGTCGGCCGCGCACCGTGATCATGCCCCGGCATTTCATCGCCGCTCCGGGGAGGCGGACTGTCCGGCGGATAACGCATGAACGACGAAGACGAAAAAAAGCGACGCTACCTTCTGCTCTTCGGGCTTTCCGGGGACTTCGACGCCGAAGAACTGCGGTCGGCGTATCGCGCGCTCGCCAAGTTAAACCATCCCGACGTGGCCTCCGACGCGGGGGCGGGGATGCGTATGGTCATCATAAACGAGGGATATCGCTTCCTCAGGGAGGCCGGGGAGGGCTTTCAGCTCCCCGCGGAACGAGGTGAAAAGGACGAGGACCCCTGCTACGAGCAGTACCGGCGCGCCTTCCGTTCGATGGCCTCGGCATTCGACGAGTATTTCGGCGAGGGCGGGCGCAAGGGACGCGTCGGCGATCTGGAGGCCCTGCGCGGGCGGCTTCGGGAAGCCAAGACCCAGTTCGCGGTGCTGGTGGACGAAATGGACTACAACCCGTATGTCGACGACGCCATCGACCGCATCGCCAGCATTAATAAATGGCTGGAATGAAAGAAAGTAGTTGAAAAAAATGTCCGGCCGGCCCAGTCTAGCATGAGAAGCGGTCGTATCAGGCGCCTGTAGCTCAGTGGATAGAGCAATGGCCTCCGGAGCCATGTGTCGCACGTTCAACTCGTGTCAGGCGCACGTCCACGGGGACGCGGGAAACCGCGTCCCTATCTTTGCGTGCCGGCGGCGCGCTCGAGCTCCCGCTTGCGTTCCCGGACCCTGGCCAGATGGCCGTTGATGATCCTTCCGTAGTCCAGCTCGCCGCGCACGATCGAATAGCGCTCGGATTCGATAAATCCCATGTCGGTGGTCAGCCGGTATTCGCTGGCGCGCTCCGCGTAACGCCGCGCCTCCTCCCAGTACGGAAGGGCCCTGCCGTACATGTCTTCGGCGATATCCAGGCTCTCCCCGATCTCCCTGGCGAAGTCGAGGTTGTGAAAGTAGATCCTGCGCTTGTCATAGCGGGCGGCGATCTTCATGTGGTCGCGCATGATGAGCATGTTGATGTGCATGAACATCAGGTTGCGGTATTTCGAGTATTCCTCCTCGCTCTCGATCTTGATCAGCGCTTCCGAGGGATGGCGGAATTTGCATCCAAGGGCGATCTTCATCCGCTCGATGTTCTTGCGAAGCGAATTCTCGTTGTAATACTGTTTCATGCCGTAGAGCAGGTAGAAGTCCTCGAGATAGTGGGGTACCGTTTTGAAATGGAGGCGTGATTTCGGAATGTAGTCCGAAAACGGCACGTACCGGTCCTTCTCTTCCTTGAAGTACTGATACTGATAGTCCTCCGTCCACGCGGGGTCCGCCCACAGTGCCAGCAGGAGTGTAAGGGTCGCGAGAAGCGCGTTTTTTACCGTAAAGTTCCTCATGTGCGTGTTTCCGGCTGCCGCGGAGCGGCCCCTTCTCGTACGCACGGGGCCTTTCGGTTTCAAGTATCGGCAGAAAGGGTCCGGAAGTGAAGGACGGTTCAGCCCAGATGCTCGACGACGATCCTCACCCCGATGGCGATGAGGATGACGCCGCCCATCCTCATCACGCGCCTCCCCAGGAGCTCCCCTGCCTTCTTGCCGAGCGCGATCCCGGTGATCGAGAACAGGGCGCAGACCACACCGATCACCACGCTCGGAAACAGGATCGGTTTGCCCAGCACTCCGATGCCGAGCCCCACCGCCAGCGCGTCGATACTGGTGGCCACGGAGAGCAGCACAAGCGTCCACCCGCGCGAGGGGTCGGCGGCGGGCGCGTCGGAATCGGCGGTCGAGAAGGAGTCCCGGATCATCTTGACTCCGATGGCGGAGAGCAGCGCCATCGCCACCCAGTGGTCGTAATCGCGGATAAGTCTCTCGACGAACACGCCGCCGCAGTAGCCGATAACGGGCATGAGAAACTGGAAGAGACCGAAATGAAAGGCCAGCCGGAAATAATGTCTCGGGGTGGGACGGTCGATCACCATGCCGGCCGCGATCGAAACGGAAAAGGCGTCCATGGCGAGGGCCACGGAGATTCCAATTATGCTTGCAAGGTCCATGCCGGTCTCCGGTTGGAATGGATATCGATCAGGCCGCGTCTTCCGTAAAGAAGAGCTCCATGTAGCGCTTGAGCGACAGGGCGTATTCCAGTTTGATGGTTGTTTCCACGGCCCACGTGGAGCTTGAGTAGCGCTCGAGCGCGTCCCTGAAGTGATATATGGCCTTCAGCAGCATTGCTCCGCTGACGTCCCGCTTGATGAATCCCCGGTTGTGCCGGTCGTAGAAGAGCTCGCGGTGCGCCAGATGGAGAGCGTCGTCGCCCTTCTTGTAGAGCCTGAAGGCCTCAACGTCGACGAGATTGGCGTAGGTGTCCGGGATGTTAAGGCACTCCGATGCCCGATAGAAATTGAAGACCATCTCCGAGAACACGGCGAAGTGGTCCAGGAGTTCCCGGTCGGTTGTCAGGCCGGCGAGCCTGCGTATGGCGTGATAATTCCTTCGCAGAATGTTCGTCACGTCCCTGAAGATGCCGCGGTTGATGGGGTTCTCCCTGCGCGCCAGGTTATGAAGGTTGTACTGAAAATAACGGTACAGCGCGTCCTTGGCCGCCTCGCGGTGCCGGACGAACTGGCGGATGAGCAGGTCGTCCTTCAGCTCTTCGCGCGGGTCGGGTCCCTGCGGGCGTCGGGCCTCCGCGTCCCCGCGCTCTTCAGTCGAGGCGGATTCGCTTTCCTCGGCCTTCGTGTTTCGGAAACGGTGCCCTTTCAGGCTCGTGTACGCGTCGTTCAGCGAGGCCATGGCCCGGGTGGCCCATTCCACCCGGTGAGGATTCCTGTCGGGATGGAACTTGAGGGCGAGCCGCTTGTACGATTTCGCCAGTTCCTCGTCGGTGGCCGTCTCCGGGATTTCAAGCAGCCTGTAACACGCCTGTATGTCCATCTCCTGCCTTACCGGGTCCCGATAGATTCGCATGCTCCGCCGCCCATTGCCCATGCGGGACAAGGGAGCGCGGGCGCGCGACGGCCCCCGGAGGCTAATAAATTACCGGCGGCCGTTCAAGAGATTTTTATGACTAGCGAACCATTTTTTCGATGAAATCGAAGGAGTATTCCCTCTTGATGTGATGACGGCGCAGGCAGTAGTTGTCGCGCGTCAGTACATTGGATCCGTAGTCGGTGGAGAACACGCGTTCGTATCCGGCGAGCATGCACAGGCGTATGAGCGGGATGTTGTAACGGCCGTAGGGAAAGGCGAAATACCGTATTTCCTTTCCCAGGTATTTTTCGAGTATTCTCTTCGAAAGATAGATCTCTTCGAAAAGCCGCCTTCTCGATTCGGGCGTATTCCTGGCGTGGAGCCGGACCAGGTCCGCGTGGCTGATGCTGTGACTCTCCACGGTAACGCCGCCGGCGTCAAGCTCGCGCAGACGGCCCCATGTGATGCTCTTCTCGGCACGCGCGTAAACGTTATCGGTGTAGACGAAGAGCGTTATGGGATAAGCGAACTCCCTGCTGAGCGGTAATAGCTTTGTGTACATCGACAGAAATCCGTCGTCGAAACTGATGGCAATGGTCCGGCTTTCAAGCGCGGAGGCGCCTCCCAGCCTCTCGACGAAATCGGCAAGGCCCATCACCCGTATGCCCGAGTCCCGAAGCAGCGCGAAATGCCCGCGAAGAACATCGAGATCGACCGAAAACGGGCCCCTGCCGTCGATGTTGTGGTAGAGAAGTATTGGTACCGAATTGAGCCGCCCGGTTTCCTCTTCCCGCAGGTAGTGCCATCCAGCGGTGCCCCGCACCGGCTCCCGGAACGCCGATGCGCGCCAGAAAAGCAGGAGATATGCCGCGGCCCCTGTTATGAGGAAAATGGCGGCGAGTATGGGCAGATTGTTCCTGTAGATGTATTTCATCCGAATCTCCGGGCGAGGGCTGCCGCGCACACCCGCATTACTATCTATCGTACGGAATTATCAAAATCAACCTTAAAATACCGTGCGTGCGGCATAAAGAATTCTTGACACGGGTCGTCTGGTGGAGTACTCCACTTGCAGCACTACCATCCGGGAGAAATCATCGGTCATGATCAAATTCACCAAAATGCAGGGAATCGGAAACGATTATATATACATCGACGCGCGCTCAACGGCCCCGAAACATCCCGAAAAGCTTTCTGTTGTAATGAGCGACCGGCATTTCGGCGTCGGATCGGACGGGCTCATTCTCATCCTCAAATCCGATACGGCCGATTTCAGGATGAGGATGTTCAACTCCGACGGCAGCGAGGCCGAGATGTGCGGGAATGGCATTCGCTGTTTCGCGAAATACGTGTACGATCACGGGCTGGCGAAAAACAAACTGATTTCGGTCGAAACACTCGCCGGCGTCAAGCACCTCGATCTGCATGTCAGGAACAGGAAAGTGGAGAGCGTCCGTGTCGATATGGGCGAGCCCATCCTCCAGCGCGAGCGCATCCCCATGACCGGAAGCCCCGGAATGGTCATCAACGAGTCGCTTTCTCTCGGTGACGGCGTGCGTTTCGAGATTACCGCCGTGTCGATGGGGAACCCGCACGCCGTCATTTACGTGGAGGACGTTAAAAACTTTCCCGTCGAAAAATACGGGACCATGATCGAAAACCACGACCTTTTTCCCAATCGCACCAACGTCGAATTCGTACAGATACTCAACGAGGAGGAGGTCATTCAGCGAACGTGGGAGCGCGGCTCGGGCGAAACTCTGGCGTGCGGCACCGGCGCCTCGGCGGTAACGGTGGCCGGAGTGCTTACAAAACGCACTGCGCGGTCAATACTGGTCCATCTTAACGGGGGAGATCTGCGCACCGAGTGGAGGGAGGACGACAACCACGTCTTTCTTACCGGTCCCGCAGTCGAGGTTTTCCAGGGGACATGGCCCGACTAGACCTCAATTCGGGCCGGCGGCGACCTCCCACAACCGTTTGAGTGGCACACCCCTCTCGAGCACCACGACCCGCCTAATTGACGGTATGTTTTCGGTGATACTCTTCTCGAGCGCCGCGCGGAAATTATCCTCGGAGCCTGGGATTACCGGGGTGTCGTCCCTCAGTACGGCGAGCCCGGCGTCGATGTAGCAGGTATCGCCCTTCAACCAGATCGCACGCACCTGCATATCGACCGGCACCGCGCCCGAGGTATTCTCGTAGATTGAACCCCTGGAAACCATCCGGAAGATAAGAGCGACGAACCGCTCCTTTTCCTCGGGTACTTCCATCTTCCTCGATTCCTTGATGAGGCTTTTGCCGTCGTTGGCGGGAATGTAGATTTCCCTTCGTTCGCGCAGGTCGAGCTTCGGCAGGGCGGGAAATATATCGAAAATGTTCTTTTCGGCGTGATAGCAGAAGACCAGATAGTCGAAGATGAGCAGAAGCGAAACCGCGAGTACCAGAAAGCGCTTTTTACGCACGCGGTCGCCGTCCAGAACCTTTTTGTACGCGAGCGCCCTCGCGTAGAGAGCGGAAACCGTTTCCCTCGTTTCGGCTGTGCGCGCCTTTATGCGGTTCAGGAATTCTTTCATTGGGTACAACACCGGGCCTGTCAAAGCTCGAAGCAGGGTAGACGGCCCGGCCGGACGATGTCACTAATTTTTTATCATGTGTTCGTATTTTTTTATGAAGGATATCACCCCGTTTCCGATGCCGCGGGCGATTTTCTCCTGGTAGGCGGCCTTTCGTAATCGCTGCGCCTCGCGCTGGTGGGTGATATAGCCTATTTCCGCGAGCGCGGCGGGCATGAGCGAACCGCGAAGCACGAAAAAGTCGGCCTTCTTCACTCCGCGCGATTTGAACTCGGTAACCGCATTGTCCATCCCGGACTGGATGCATTCCGCGAGGAGGGCGCTCTCCCTCTGGATCTGCGCGGTAAGCATGAACGCCTCCATGTGCTCAATGTCGTCATAGTTTTTGCGGTGAGATTTTTCCTCAAGGACCACGACGTTGTTTTCGAGCGCCGCGGTGGCGCGCGCATCTTCATTGGAAGCGTTCGGGGAGAGGTAGTAGGTCTCGAAACCCGATATGCGTGGGGAGATGGAGGCGTTCACATGGATGCTCACGAAAACACCGTTCTCGTTTTCGCGCAGATGCCCGTTCGCTATTCTGGTCCTGGTGGAGAGCTCTATGAATGTGTCTGAGTTTCGGGTAAGAACAATCCGGACCCCTTTCAGGTTCGCCTTCAGGTGGCTTTCGAGCCGCCTGGCCACGCTCAAGGTTATCGTCTTCTCGTGAAGGCCGCCCCGGCCTATCGCTCCCGGATCTTTTCCGCCGTGTCCGGCGTCTATGATGATGAAGCCGATCCTGTCGCGCACGGGGGGCTTCTCTTCCTTGCCGCTGGCGGGCGGCTTTTCTCGGGCGATCGGCCCCGCGCGTTCGGCTTTGGCGGCCGCGATAACGATCAGGCGGTCCTTCCGTGCAATGGTATGGTCGGGGTAGAACTCGCGGAGCAGGTCTTCGGCGAACTCGACGGGGAAGAGCACGTCGCCCTTACTGCGGAGTACCGGGCGGGAGTATTTTTTCAGCGTTCCATTGAAGAGCGCGGCGGAAAGGCCTACCTGGTATACCGCGGTTCTGGTGCCCCGGTAGAACCTGCCGCGCTGGGTGATGATGTCGAAGGAGTTGTCCAGTCCGCTCAGGCGGTTCAGGTCGGAGAGGGCGACACGCTCGGTGCCGTCAACGCTTACGATGGGCAGC
Source organism: Spirochaetota bacterium (assembly GCA_017998475.1). Lineage (GTDB taxonomy): Bacteria > Spirochaetota > UBA4802 > UBA4802 > UBA5368 > MVZN01. The sequence goes on from JAGODA010000002.1 coordinate 19,551, forward strand.
GCCCCGTTGTCGGCGAGGGCGAGGGAAAAAGAAAAAATAAAAACAAGGGCTAGCGCGAACCGGTATTTACCGCTCTTTTCCAAAATAGATCCTTGAGTAAATCTTCCAGTAGGCGAGCGAGGACAGTATAAGAAATACGAGTACGGCCGCGAGCGAAAGCGTCTGCAGGGACACTCCGAGGACCAGAATTCCGGGCTCGAGGATGAACACGAGCCCGCAGAGGGCCATGAAGCCCACCATGACTTTGCCGTAAATATTGGGACGGACCTGTATGTCCCTTCGGGAGAAGAGCAGGGTCCCCCCGATTACGGCGTACAGGTCGCGGGCCAGGATGACCGCGAGCATCCACGCGGGAAAGCCCTTGTAGACGCACAGCGCCACGGCGAGGGTTAGCGCGGATATCTTATCGGCGAGCGGGTCGATAAACTGACCGAGTCGCGATACCTGGTTGAGAGTTCGGGCGAGATACCCGTCGAAAAAATCAGTAGCCGCCAGAAAGACGAGCAGCGCGATGCTGTAATACCGGTATTCGTGTATGCCGTTGACTTTTTCGAGATGAAAGGCGATGGCGATGAATGGAACCAGAAGTATCCGCGTAAGGGAGAGGAAGTTGGAGATGGTAAAAATCCTGCCGGAAAAAAGCTCTCGTATTCTCATCGTTCCCTGTTCCACCGGCGGGTCGTTTCGGGTCGTACGGCCCGTTGCCGGCCCGCCCTGTGTCGCTCCTCCAGTGGGCGCTGTGCAACTATTTATAGGTGAAAGACATTCAGTCAAGAGAATTTCCCGTCCCGATTAATAATGCTTGACGAATACCGGAGGCTTATTTTTCATACTCCCTTGATCACGCGCCGTATGTCTATTCCCGAACGCCTCGGACGTTTATGCGGCACGCGCCAATTTATATCGCGAGACGGCAATGCAGGACAACCCTCAATCCAGAAGCACAAGCGACAAGGCCCGTTTCGATTTTACGTACTTCAGGCCGGTCGGCAGGATAGCGCTCATTTTTTTCGTGGGGCTCTCATTCTACCTGTTCGTGTCGACCATCACACTTCTCCTGCTCACCAAGCCCGATCGCGAGGTGAAGGTGCCCGATGTTGTCGGGAAACAGTTCGTCGACGTGTGCAACGGGCTCGTCCGCAAGGGCTTGAAGCCGGAGGTGCGGTTTCAGGATGTCTATGATATAACCAGCGGAACCATATTGAACCAGTATCCGGAAGGCGGGGAGATAGTGTATGAGGGCGGCGCGCTGAAGCTTCTTGTCAGCAGAAGCGCACTCTATGTCGATGTGCCCAACCTCACCGGTATAGAACTCCCGTTCGCCGTCAACAAGCTCCGGAACCTGCACAGTCATAACCGCTCGGTCTCGCTGGCTATCGGCGCGACAACCTACATTCCATCCGATAAAACCGCGGAGAACATCGTCCTGGACCAGAGTCCGAAGGCGGGCGAAAAGGTCACCCCCGACCGTCGCGTGAACATCCTCGTATCGGCGGGAAAAATCGAAGGGGACATGCTCATGCCCGACGTCACCGGGCAGTCCATCGATCTCTGCCTGGACCTTCTGCTCTCCAAGGGGCTTTCGGTCGAGGAGGAGGTCGTGGAGACGGGGCTTCCCGAGCGCAGCGGCCAGGTGGAAAGCCAGAAGCCTGAGAAGGAGGCCGCTATACAGCGGGGCGACGCCGTCCGCCTGAAGGTGTCATACTACAAGCCGAGGGAGCAACTGTACCGGGCGTACGAGCGCGTTCAGTACGATGTCTCGAAAAGTGACGATCCGGGTCTGTACGAAGCCTATGTCGAGGATGACAGTCCGCGGCGGATCGCGTATTCGAGGGTGATGAAGCCCGGCCAGAAAATAGATTTCGTGTTCCATCGTAACGGGAACGCGCGAGTGTATATCGTGTTCAATAAAAAGAATGTTAAAACGCTGCGGTTCAATGCCGACGAATTCTGACACCGGAATTATGCTGTCCCCTTCCATTATCGCGTCGGATCTCTCGACGATGGGAAGGGACGTTTCGGCCTTCGATCCCTCGGCCTTCGATCTGCTTCACATCGACGTGATGGACGGTAATTTTGTTCCCAATCTCACGTTCGGGCCCGGATATATCAGGGCGCTGGGATCCCATACCACCATTCCGCTCGACATACACCTGATGATCGAGCGCCCGGAACTGTCGGTGGAAAGGTATCTGGAGTGCGCGCCCTGGTGCGTGACGATCCATTACGAATCGACACGGTTCCCTTCGCGGCTTTTGCAGACGATAAGGAAGGCGGGTGTGCGTGCGGGAATTTCGATCAACCCGGCGACTCCACTCGAGGCCGTCTATGATCTCCACGGCGAGTTCGACCTCATCCTGGTAATGTCGGTGGATCCCGGTTTCTACGGCCAGGCCTTCATGCCGGCCGCCCTGGGGCGCATCAGGCGCCTTCGTGACCGTCTGGAATCCGAAAACGGCGCCTCCGGCGCCCTCATTCAGGTGGACGGCGGGATTTCGATCAAAAATATCGGTGATGTCGCGGCGGCCGGGGCGCGCGTTATCGTGGCGGGGAACGCGGTATTCGGCGCCGGCGACCCCAACCGGGCGGCCAGGGAACTCAAGCAGGCGGCCGCGGCCGCCATAAGGGCCATCTGACATAATGATGCCCTCCCCGGGAAAATCCCGGAAAAGGGCGCGGGCACCGTTTCAATAGATAAATACCCCCGAAAACGCCGATTAATCGTCTCAGGCCGGCGACCCGGTCATTTTGTATTGACAAAAATCGGGCGGGGGAAATAATCATCCCCTAATCTTCTGAGGAGGTAGCGGCGTGTCGGTAAAGATTCGACTGCAGAGAGTTGGAACCAAGAAAAAACCCTTTTACCGGGTGGTTGTGGTAGATGAGCGCAAGCGCAGGGACGGCGTGGCGATAGAAAACCTCGGTCAGTATCAGCCCATATCAGCCGGGAACCAGTTCTCGGTCGACGAGACCAGGGTGATCGACTGGCTCAAGAAAGGGGCCCAGCCGACTGAAACCATCGCGAAGCTCTTAAAAAAAACAGGAGTGTGGCGGAAATTCAAGAGCGCCGAGTAAGCCCTGGAGGCCGGAATGAATTATAAGGACCTGGTGGAATACATGGTGAAGTCTCTGGTTGACCACCCGGACGACGTGATGATCCGGGAGGTAGAAGGGGAGAAGTCCACCATACTGGAACTCAAGGTCACCAAAGAGGACATCGGAAAGGTCATAGGGAAGCATGGCCGTATAGCGAGGGCCATACGGACGATCATAAACGCGTCAGCCACGAAATCCGGAAAGAGGGTAGTGCTGGAAATACTTGATTGAGTGATTCCTATATACGAATAGCGAAGATCGCGGGCGCCCACGGTCTGAAGGGGCGCCTTAAAATTGTTCTTATATCCGACATCGCCGAGCGTTTTTCCCCGGGAAACAAGGTGTACATCAAAAAGGAATCGCTCTACGCGGAGTATGTCATAACGGAGTTTATACCCGCGGACGCAAAAACGGCCTTGATGCACCTGTCGGGCGTGAATGACAGGGACGCTGCCCTTTCCATGCGGGGGATGGAGATATTCATCACCCGCGAAGAGGCGGAAAGCACGAGGGATTTACTGGACGCTGGATCCTTCTATTATTATGATATTATCGGTTGTGATGTTTATCTGCGAGGGGGGTATTTCGGCCGGGTGAAGGACATCGTTTCCGGAGGAGCTGGCGAGCTGCTCGTCATCGCGGTCGCGGACGGGCGCGAACATCTTGTCCCGTTCGTCGAGGCGATGGTGGACACCACGCGTGTCTCGTCGGGAAGGATCGATATCGATCCCGTGGAAGGGCTCCTCGACTGACGCGCCGGCCGGAAGCCCGCGCGATATTATGAGGATGATGGCCGGTCGTCATTGGCGGTGGTAAAGATAATCACCCTGTTCCCCGATTTTTTCAGAAGCCCCTTTTCGACGGGGCTTCTGGGGAAGGCGATCGACGCGGGTCTTCTTCGTGTGGACGTTGTGGATCTGCGCGAATTCGCCGAAAACCGGTATCGCCAGTGCGATGATTATCCCTACGGCGGTGGGAGCGGCATGGTATTGATGCCGGGACCGCTCTTCAGGGCGATATCATCGGTCAGGGGGGAGGACACAAAAGTGATCCTCACGAGCGCCTCGGGCGAGTTGCTCACCCAGGACCTGGTCAAACGGCTGGCAGACGAGAAGGAGATCTGTATCGTCTGCGGCCATTATGAAGGGGTCGATCAGCGCGTGGTCGACCGGTATGTGGACTACGAGGTGTCGGTGGGCGATTACGTCCTGTCCGGCGGCGAATACGCGGCACTCGTCCTGCTCGATGCCGTGGCGCGCTACATGCCCGGTTTCATGTCGAACAGCGAGTCGCTTGTCGAGGAAAGCTTCGAGGACGGTCTGCTGGAATATCCCCAGTACACCAGGCCGGCCGAAATCGAGGGGCTCGCGGTGCCGGAGGTGCTCCTCAGCGGAGACCACGCACGGATTCGCAGATGGCGTCACGAGCAGCGAGTCGAGAAAACCAGAAGGGTTCGGCCCGATCTGTATAATCGATACAGCGCAAGAAAGGATAAAGGAGAAGAATGATGAATATACTGGAAACCGTCCAAAAGGAAATCATGCAGGTCGATCGTCCGATGAACTTCGAGGTCGGCGACACCGTCAAGGTGCACTACAAGATCGTGGAAGGTAACCGCGAGCGCATTCAGGTATTCGAGGGAATCGTCATCGCGATCAACAACAAGGGCGTCGGAAAGAGCTTCACGGTTCGACGCATATCCTACGATGTCGGCGTCGAGAGGGTGTTCCCGCTCTATTCGGTCCGTATCGCCAAGATCGAACCCATTCGCAAGGGCAAGATCCGCCGCGCAAAGCTGTACTTCCTCCGCGAGCGTACCGGTAAATCCGCCAAACTCAAGGAGAAGCGCGTCGCGCGCGGCAAGGCCGTCGTTCAGGTGGTGGAGGTCCCGGCCACTCACGAGGCGATTCCTGAAAACCAGGGAAGCGAAAACGCGTGAAGGGTCCGGGGAGACGTCCCCGTCTCTCCGCGCACCCACGTTCGATATCGAACGTGAACTTTTAGATCAGGGATACCGGCGGATTGCCGGTGTCGACGAGGTCGGCAGGGGCGCCCTTGCCGGCCCCCTCTGCCTTGGGCTGGTGATCTTCTCTCCGGACACGATTGCCCGCCCCGCCGAAGGCCTTATGTCCTCCGTCAATGATTCGAAAAAACTGAGCCACCGGGCGCGTATTGCCGCGCTGGAGCACATTCGTTCCGGCGCCGCGTACCTGTATACCGCGATGGCATCCCATCGCACGGTTGACCGGCTCAATATAAACGGAGCAACCGAGTTCCTGCTGCGCAGGATATTGCTGCAACTGCCCGAATCGCCGGATGTGGTCATTATGGACGGGCACTTCGCGTTTTCCCCGGGAATCCGATTCATTCCGATTCCGAAGGGAGACGCCCGGTCCATCACCATCGCTTCCGCGTCGATCGCCGCGAAGGTGTGCAGGGACGGAATCCTCGATAAATTTGAATTGCTTTATCCGGGCTATGGATTTAATAAAAACAAAGGTTACGGAACGCTCGAGCACAGGGAGTCGATCGGGCGAATAGGCCCATCACCGGTCCATCGCCGCAGTTTTTCCCCCTTGCGCGACATGATGTCCCGTGGAGGCCTGTTCGCGGGAAATGAGGATCGATAACGCCGCCACCATCACCATACATGGAAAGGGGGCCCAGGCGGAGTCCCTCGGCGCGCTTAAAAAGGGCGGGGAGATCGTCGCGCGCATAATCGAGCGCATCGATGCCCACCGCGCGGTAGTCGAGATTGCCGGGAAACGCGTTACCGCCGGCTTTGTCAACGGCCTTCCTCCTTCCGGCCATTTGAGGCTGGTGCTCGAAAAAAAGAGCGGATCCACCTTCGTGTTCAAGCTTGCCGCGGAGGACCCAGTAGGCTCGGCCCGGGAGCGCCTTCTGGATTTTACGGCCTTTCCGCGGTCCGAGTTGGGGCGAATCCCGTTCGGACGGGCGCTGGTCGGCGGTCTCACGGGGGTATACGCGTATAACAGCCTGCTTTTCAGGCTGTCCGGAGGAGCCGAAAAAAAGGTGGGGCAGGCTGACCTGTTGAACGCGCTTGCCGCCAGGGGTATAAAAATAGAGAGTTTGTTGTTTTTTTCTTTCCTTTTTTCGGATTTTGAAGGTATTAATCTAAATTGTCTCGTCTCCGTCCTTTCGATCTCCGAAAGGGAAGGGCGGAAACGCCACAATCAGGCCCTTAAGGATTTTGTCGAGGCCCCGGGGGCCTTTGAAGGGCTTGAGGGCGTACTGGAGGCCCTCGATGAACTCGTCCGGGAGTCTCCGGGCGGTGAGGATAGTATACGGCAATTATTTCGGTCGCTCCTCGGGAATAGAGGTTCCGGTGACTTTGCCGTACAGAGCGGTGTGCTGAATTATTACGATGAGGGCTTTAAAGAGGCGCGGTACATCGGCAGCGCGGAAGGCATAGCGGCCGAAGCCGATTTTTCGCGGTTGGGACGCGTCGAAGTGTTGGCCAGAGACCGATCCGGACACATTCATGTAGATATTTTCTGCGGTAACGAGTTCGCCAGGGATGAAATAGCAAGAGATGCGGAACGCCTGGCGGCAACCGCCGGCGCGGCGGTTCGAAGGGAGTGCACGGTTTCGGTGCGGCTCACCGACCTGGCAATGGAGGTGATTCGCGAGCTCGGCGGCTTCCTCACTCAGGGGGGAGGTTTCGATGCGCGGGTCTAAAAGGGGCGAAAAGGTGGGTGTGGCCCTCGCCTACTCCCCGGCGGAAGATGCGCCCCGGGTGCTTGCGAGCGTCCGGGGTCACCTGGTCGAGCGTCTGGAGCGTATGGCCTTCGAACACGGGGTGGAGATATATCGGGACGCCGACCTGGCCGAGGCACTGTCCGCGATCGACGTGGGGAGCGCCGTGCCGCCGGAGCTCTACAGGGCCGTGGCGGAAGTGCTGGCATACTGTTACAGGATCAATGAGCGCTTGAAAGATAAACTGGCGGAATAAGGAAATCGGAGAATGGCGGGTATCATGAAAAAGATCCCGGTCGAAGACCTTCGGCCGGGAATGCGGTTTGACAAGCCGGTCTTTATCGACAGCAACAATATGCTCGTCGGAGCCAATGTCACCATAAAAGAGAGCGACATCAAACGGCTGATGAAGTGGGGCATCAGCGAGATAGAGACGATGGGCAATCTCTCATCGAGCGAAAACGACATGCGTTTCGTTCAGAAAATAGACGCGTCGATCTCCGCCGACGCGAAAAAGATCGTCGACCAGTACAGCCTGCTGCTCCTGAAGCGTAAAGAGCTGATGGACATCCACCGCGAAGCCTGCCGGGTGGTGGGTGACGTCTACACCGCCATTAAAAACGACGAGATGTTCACCACCGATTCCATCGAGAACACCGCTAAGAGCATAATACGGCTCACGGAGGAGGACAATAATATCGTGCTCTTCCTCTACGGACTCGAGGAGGGCAAGAACTACCTGGTGGCCCACTCGGTGAACGTGACGTTCTATGCCCTTCTCATCGGAACGGCACTTAAATATACGCCGGACAAGCTGCGCGAGCTCGCGCTCGGAACGCTCCTGATCGACGCGGGCATGGTGAAGATGCCCGCCTATATCGCGTACAAGCAGTCCAATCTCAGCGACCACGAATTCAACCTCATCAAAACCCACCCGCTGCACGGATACCGCCTGATCAAGCAGCTTGGAAAGATCAGGGAAAAGAGCGCGCTCGTCGGGCTGCAGCATCACGAGTACTTCGACGGGAAGGGCTATCCCAGGGGCCTGAAGGGCAACCAGATCGACGAGTACGCGCGCATCGCGGCCATCGCGGATTCGTACGAGGCGCAGATCTCCAGCCGGAGCTATCGTGAGAAGCAGTCGTTCTATCACGCGATGAAGAATCTGCTTTCAAGCGGAGTAAACAGGTTCGATCCGGTCATCCTCCGCGTATTCCTGTCAAAAATGTCTGTCTATCCTATTGGATCCCTGGTCGAACTCAATGACGGGAGTGTGGGCCTGGTCATAGGATCGGTGCCCAGAAAGCCGCTGAGGCCCATCATCAAACTGATATTCGACAGCGAAAAAAACAGGCTTTCAGACCTTATCATCATCAACCTCTTGGAGGAAACCGCGCTTTTCGTCAACCGCGTGCTCGACGAAAAAGAGGCCGGTGTAAGCCTCCTCGACGTCCTCTGATCCCTTTCGACTCGTGGAGCACAAAAATTTAAGGCAAATCGGCGCCGGAGGGGAGGACCTTGCCGTGTCATTTCTGGCGGACCGGGGCTTCGAGGTTCTCGAGCGCAACTACCGTTATGGCAGGGCGGGCGAGATCGATCTCATAGTCCGTAAGGGAAACCTCGTCGTATTTGTCGAAGTTAAAAGCAGAAATACCCCTGTCTACGGTGGACCGCTTTACGCGATAAACGGGCGTAAAAAACAGACTCTCCGTCTGGTCGCGACACAGTTTCTTTCCCGGCGACCGGATCTCAATTCCAGGGATATCGTGTTCCGCTTCGATATGATCGCGGTCAGCGGCGGGACCGTGGAATGGATTGAGGATATTCTGCGTTGAGCGGGCCCCTCCGCGACAAAAAATACTCATGATCCGCCCCCCGCGTGCCGATAGTTGTAGATGAGGTCCAAAGACCCGTTCATGGAGGAGCGGGCGACCTTACATGCAAGGAGTGCACCATTATGAAGAGTCTCATGAACAAGGATGATCGTGAGATAAAACCGGGATCCCTCCGCGGCGACCCAAAGAAGATAGAAGAATATCGAAAACGTATCTCCGATGAGACGTACCTGGACCACGCCATCAAGAAGATAGCGACGGACCTGTCTCATTATCTTACGAAATGATACAGATTCGTATCCACAGGGCCATACCGGGGGCATGCTGACGGCCGGGGCTTCGTTATGATTGAAAAAACCGATTCCTACAGAAACCTCCAGCAGAACAAGAAGCTGAAGTATCTCTTCATGGCGCTGTTTTCGCTCCTGCTCTTTTCCATGGCCTACATCTTCCAGTATTATTTCTGGCCGCTTCTGTTCGCGATGGTTTTCTACATCGCGCTTTCTCCGCTGCACGATTTGATCGGCAGGTTTGTCAAGCGGAGGTCCGTGTCGGCCACACTGATGATTCTTCTGCTTTTTCTGGGATTTCTCATTCCGCTGTTTTTTCTGCTTCTCAATCTGGCCGACCAGAGCTACGACGTGTACCAGTTCGTGGAGAAGAAATTCAAGCCTTCAAGGCTGGACGAATTCTTTTACAGAAGCAATTTTATCGGCGAGCTCGCGCACAGTCTGCGCATTTCCAGGGGCGAGCTCATCAAAAAAACCACCGAGATCATGCAGAGCGCGTCGTTTTCGGTTTTCCGCAACCTCACGGATCTGTTGACCTTTTCAATACGGTTCTCGATCAACTTCTTCTTCATGCTGCTCATCCTGTTTTTCCTCTTCATAGAGGGCGGCAAGTTCAAAGAGGCTATATACCGCGCGAGCCCCTTTCCCAGGGACATCGAAAACGATATCGTGAACCGCCTCAAGGAAGTGATAAAGGTCCTCATCGCGGGAAACCTGCTGA
>JAGODA010000198.1 GCA_017998475.1 Spirochaetota bacterium
GGCGTATCGTTGTGCGCAACCGCGAGGGCGGCGGCGCGGAGGCGGTGCTGGAGTTTGTTTCGTGACACTTTTCCGTGCCGGCGAGCCGTGAACGGCGACCTCACCCCCCCCAGCCCCCTCTCCCATTACGATTGGATGAAAGGAGAGGGGGAGACGGCGACAGGCATGTTCTTTATGTGGTCGATGCGTGCTGTTACGAGCGATTGCATTATACTTCGCGTTACACCCCGTACCCGTCCTCGAGCAGCTCCACCAGTTTCGCGGTGAAACGCGCCGCCGGGGCACCGTCGACGACATCGTGGTCGAAGAGTATGGTCATTTTGAGGTACTCGCGGATTGCCGGCTTACCCTTTCCCTCGCCGCCCTTCCGTGTTATCGAGCCCAGGGCGAAACAGACCGGGTGGATGGTGGTGGGTACGACCCAGCCGTCCGCGGCTCCCATCATACCGACCGAGGTGAGGACGGCGGTGCCCATCATGCGTTTAATCCGGAAGGGATTGCGCAGCAGGAGCCTCCACACCAGCATGCGCAGAAAGCCCGGCATCAGGGCGTACAGGCGCACGGGGCCGCTCTCCCGGCGCTGTCCGATGACGAGTGCGCCCTCGCCTTCGGCGGTCGTCTTTTTCGCGCGCTCTATCTCAACGTAAATATCGGCGATACTCTTTTTGTCGATCGCGCGGATGACAAGCGGCAGGGGTACAGGTACGCCGTCGACCTCCTTTTCGACAAGAAGCGAGAGGTCGACATCGTCGAAGAGCACCAGCCCCGCCCTTCCCTTCCGGAGCGCGTGCACCTGCCCGTGCTCGGCGAGCGCCCGGCCGACGCAGGCGATGAACCACGAGGTGAAGGAGATCTTCGCGCCGGGCGCCCGCTTTATTCCCCGTATCCTTGTTCTCGCTTTCGTTACATCGATCTCGAGGAGGGCCTGAACATAGTGTTTACGCGCGGCGAGTCGGCCGATGTCGATTGTAAACAGCCGGCTCGCGGGGAAGGCGCGGATACTGTGGGCTTGTTGTTTCACGCGCGTCCGTGTCCGCCCGGCGGTTTCGGGTGCGCCATCACCATCATTTCATATTTTCCTGCAGTATCATCCTCGCCGCGCGCCACGCGCCTTCCATCACGTTATTGATGCCAGCGCCGCTCTCACTCTGCGAACCGATAAACCAGAACCCGGCGACCGGCGTTCGAAACGGGGCCGCTTTTTTATTCATAACGGGCGCACATCCCCCGAAGGCGTGGTGCTTCTGAAGGGTCAGCTTTCTGAAATCCTCCGGGGTGAAGATATGCATTTCCACTATATGCTCCTTCAGCCCCGGAATCTTCATTTGAGCCAGGTCCAGTAGCTTTTGCGCCATTTCATCCTTTTTATCGGCCCATGAATAGTTCGTTACTCTGTCGGGCGCCACCGTATAAATGGTAAGCGCGTAACGGCCCTCCGGAGCAAGCCGCGGCGAATACAGCGTGGGATTGCAAATAAGGAAGCCGTCGTTGCCCTCATGATAGATTCCGGATTTCAATTTTTCGACGCTTCCGGAGATGTCGTAGGTGAGGTAATAGTAATTTACCGCGGAGTCCAGATACTTCGAGGGATCGATGTCCACACCAAGCTGTATCATGAACACCGATTCCATCAGGGGGATCTCGTCGATGATCTTCCGGTATTCCGGCGTAAGCTCGCGATCTTTGAGAAGCCCGTCGAATGTTTCTCGGGCGCCGCCCGTGGCGACCGCGATGTCACATTCATGAAACGCGCCGTCCGCGAGCTCTATCCCCGCGACCTTCCCGTTTTCGGTCCGTATGCCCGTAACCTCGCATGACGTATGTATTTGCCCGCCGCGCGAACGTATCGCCTCCGCGAGCGCGTCGACCAGCGCGCGGCATCCGCCGTCGACAAACGTGTAGCTGGGCTGGCGGCCGAATCTGGATATTTTAAGAGGGACCCTCCTGTCGAAGGCGGGCTCCGGGTTGACCAGCGCCACCCCCAAACCCTGGAACTCCTCGGGCTTTACCACAAAATCCGCCAGTATCGACGTCAGGGCGGCTTTTATCTTCAGTCCTTTGAAATAATGGTCCATCAGCCGTCCGGCCGACCACTTGATCTTCGGGATGAGTGGAAGGAGCTTGAGGTACATCGCCGCTTTGTAGAACGCGCCCTTTGCTCCGGTCGTCTTATCCCCGAGCCGGGCCAGGGTGATTATTTCCATCATCCGCCGGTAATAGCGGTAGTATCTTTCGATCCCGCGCTTCTCATCAGGAAACTGCCGAACAAAGAACTCTTTGCGCCACCATGTTCCCCGGTACTCTTCGGGCGGTTTTATCTCGAAATCGGGGAAACTGTAGATTCGGTCGGCGGGTATAAGCCTGATCCTTTCCCGCAAGCCCAGCTCGTCGATCACCTTCCCCGCCTGCTCGCCGGGGCCCATTCCCTCGAGGATGAGCTGCCCCATGTCCCAGCTGAACCCGTTTTTCCTGAACCCGCCCGTTACCCCGCCTATGTCCGCGTTCTGTTCGTACAGGTGGACCTGGTGGCCGTTTTTCGCCAGCACCGCCCCCATTACAAGCCCCGCCACGCCCGTTCCGATGATATTCGCCCTCATAGCCGCTCCTCTTCTTGTTATTAATACGACCGGAATGTCCGTTATGCGCGGATTTTACGCCCGTATGGAATATGCTCTCTCCCCCCGTTTCTTCCGATATACGGATTACCGCATCACCGGCCGCGGAGTTGACGGCAGGCTTCCTGTAACGATTAAAACCTGACCTCATCCATAATCATGGAAGGGAAAACGCCGCAAACAGGCATCGTACCTGAAATATTCGCCGATACCCTTGAAATTACAAGTACAATTCGGAAGGGGGATTTAAAGTCATTGTGAGCGCAGAGCGCGTTCATGCCGCTTGTTCGCTGCACGACGGCGGATATCGATGATGAAGTGGCTGCCGGGGCGAAGGAACGTGTGGCGAGGGTTCATTGTCTGGTGGCATGTTTTCTGTATCATGTGCATATCCGCATGTCCGGTTGTTCTCACCATCCCATACGCCCCCCTTACCCCTTCACAAACAAATATCGGTACATCATATCCTCAAGCTCGCCGAGCACCCTCTCGTCGGCGATATCGTGCTCGAACATGCGCAGCCGGTGTATGACCTCCTCGGCCGAGTGGACCACCACCTCCACGGCGGCCTCCACGTCGGCGACGGCAAGCCGGTCCGACACCTTCGAAAGGAGCGCACCGACCAGCGCGATCGTTTTACCCTCCTCCTCCCTGATAAGCCGCTCGACCTCGGGGTCACCGTATATCATCGCGGTGATCTCGCGGTGCAGCGCCGGGGAGAGGGTGTGCGCCGTATACAGCGCGCGTATCAGCTCGCGCACCAGCTTCTTGAGGTCTCCTTTCGTGCGGACGGGCATTGAATATATCTCGAGCGCGCCGTCGGACAGCACCGCGTCCGCTATCTCGCGGTAATACCCGCGGATTACCTCGAAAAACACCGGCTTTTTGTCCTCGAAATAGCTGTAAAACGTCCCTGTGGCCACCCCCGCCCTGGCGGCGATCTCCTTGGAGTTCGTTCCGTGATAGCCCTTCTCCGCGAAGAGCGCCCTTGCCGCGTCGAGTATCGCGGCCCTGGTCTGTATGCCCCTGTCCTGTACCGGTTTTCGCGCCTTCATTTTCGTTTCCGACACCGTTCTCTCCATTGCGTTTCATGCCGCGGCCCGCCGGCGGTTCTCCTTCACGATGCGCCGAGCCTCCGACACAAGGAGAAAAAAATCAAGCATAATATGAAATAAAGTTCATATTGCTATTGACAATGTGAACTTTATTTCATATATTGACGACATGCTTTATGATACCCCCACGGAGGGCGACGCGATGAACCGAAACCACTTGCCCGGCTACGAAGCCACGCGCCCCTGGCGCGAAATACAGGGCTTTCTGCCCGAGGAAAACCGCATTAGCCCCGACAACCGCCCCAGGGAGGACTGGTGGGAGTGGAAGGGCAACATGATACACCTGGACCGCTATCCCGCTCCCCGCAGCGCGGTCAAAATCATACTGCTGCACGGCGTGGGCGGGAACGGACGGCTTCTCTCGTTCATGGCGGTCCCTCTGCGCAGGGCGGGATACGAGGTGATCGCGCCGGACCTTCCGGGCTACGGCCTCAACCGGATGCGCGATGCGCGGTTCACCTACGACGACTGGATAGAGATGATCGTCGCCCTGGTCGGAGCGGAAAGGGCGCGGGACGGCAGGCCGGCGGTGCTGTTCGGCATGAGCGCAGGCGGCATGCTCGCCTACCAGGCGGCGTGCCTGCATGAGGGCGTCGTCGGCCTCGTCGCCACCTGCCTGCTCGACCAGCGCGTGGCCGAGGTGCGCGAGGGCTCTGCCATTACTCCTTTTATGGGAAGGATCGCCATTCCGCTTCTGGGATTGTTGCGTCGGTTGTTTCCGGCCATGATGTTTCCAATGAAAGTGGTCGCGCGCATGAGGGCGATCGTCAACGACGAGGGGCTTTTACGGATTCTGCTGCGCGACAGGACCTCGTCGGGGGCCAGGGTGCCGGTCAGCTTTCTCCATACGCTTATGACCACGTCGCCCGCCATCGAGCCCGAGGGCTTTACGGGCCGCCCCTTTCTGCTGGTCCACCCGGAGAAAGACCTCTGGACACCGGTACACTTGAGCAGGCTGTTTTTCGACCGCCTGGCCTGCGAGAAAAAACTGGTGCTTCTCGAGAACGCCGGGCACTTCCCGATCGAAAGGCCCGGAATCGTACAGATGGAGGAGGCGGTGCTCGAATTTCTCTCGAGCCTTACGAAGCGGCGCGGAGTGCAGTGACGCGTATACTGTTCCCGTGGGGGTCGCATATATGCGACCCCCACGGTCCGTGCGCGCGATGACAGAATATCACGGGGAGCGCAGCGATGAAGCGATCCCATAAAATGAAAGAACGATTGTATACAACGTCACAATCATACCATACAAGGAGAAACCCATGAACGGAAAGAAACGGCTTACCATCATCATCTCGATTCTGGCAGCGGCACTGCTTATATCGGGCTATATGTATTTTTCGGACAGGCACGAAACGGTCGCCCTTCCCGGTGAAGTCAAGGTGATCCCCCTGGAATTCACGAACGTTTTCCTCATCCCGCTGGAAAAGGGATACATGCTGATAGACAACGGCTACGCGAAGGAGTACGACCGCTTTTTGCGGGGCCTCAAACTATACGGCGTCGACGTTATGGATATCAGCTACGTCTTCATCACCCACCATCACGACGACCATGTCGGCTTTCTCACTACGATGACCGCCCTGAATCCGTCGTTACGCGTCATCGTCCACGAAGCCGGCGTGCCCCTGCTCGCCGCGGGCCAGAACAACACGAAGAACGGCGGGGGCATCGTCAACAGGGCCATATACGCGCTCTTCAGGCTGAAGATGCTGATAACCCCGAGCTGGGACTTCAGCTTTCCTCCCTATAAAGTCCGGGAACAGGATATCGTGCTGAAGGGGGAAAAGGTCGAGCTTCCCGCCGAGGTGGGCCTCTCCGCGACCGTGCTGCATACCCCGGGGCATTCGTCCGACTCCATCTCCCTGATCTATAAGGACAGATACCTGTTCTGCGGGGACATGGCCTCCAGCTTCCTCCTGTGGGCGGGGGCGAAGTACCTCACGCTCTTCAATGAAAACGTCGGCCAGGTATACGCCTCATGGGAAAAGGCGCTCTCGACGAAGGTCGAGTTCATCCTCCCCGCGCACGGAAAACCTTTCAGGGCGGAAAGGCTGAAGGAGAACCTGTATAAATATACGCAGGATGATGTCGTGGTGTATTTTTAGAAAGGCGTCGAGGCCGCCGGTAGGGGCCGGGCATGCCCGGCCCCTACCGGCGGCCTCGACGCCCGATCTACGGGAAAAATGATTTACAAAGCGCCGCGCCGTCCGGGTAATTGGACGATGAGAACGGCCCCTCTCTACCTGCTCATCATGCTCCTCCTGCCGGC
>JAGODA010000199.1 GCA_017998475.1 Spirochaetota bacterium
CGGCAAGCTCGACAAGACGGCGCTCGGCGCGTTCCCTCAGGTGCGACGCGCCAAGGTACATGCCGTATCCGTATTCGGCGTTGTCCTCGAACAGGGAGCTGGCCCACGCGGGCCCTCGGCCTTCGTGGTCGGCGCAGAACGGCGTGCTGGGGTAGGAGCCGCAATAAATCGAGGAACAGCCGGTGGCGTTGGCCACCATCATGCGCGTGCCGAACAGCTGGGTAAGCAGCTTGATGTACGGCGTTTCCCCGCATCCCGCGCACGCGCCCGAAAATTCGAAAAGCGGCCGGACGAACTGGCTTCCCTTGATGGTCTCCGTGGAAAGGCCGGTGTTCTTGACACGGATGCCGTTTACGGCGAATTCCCACAGCGCGGCCCCGTCCTTTTGAGTTTCAGCCGCCTCCATTGTCAGGGCCTTCTCCCTGGACGGGCACACCTCGACGCAATTGCCGCAGCCGTAGCAGTCGAGCGGGCTGACCTGTATGCGGTACCTGAACCCGGCGAGCTGTTTGCCGAGGGCGTCAACGCAGGCGAAGCCCCCCGGCGCCGTCTTGAGTTCGGCCTCGTCGCAAAGAAACGGGCGGATTGCCGCGTGCGGGCATACGAGCGAACACCGGTTGCACTGGATACATCTCTCGGGCCACCATACGGGTACCTGCGATGAGATGCCGCGCTTTTCATACGCCGCGGTTCCCTGGGGAACGCTGCCGTCCGGCCTGGACGCGAAGGCGCTGACCGGCAGGCGGTCTCCTTTGAGCCTGTTAATGGGTATCGCGATATGGTTAACAAAATGTGGAAGCTTCCCGGACGCCTGAGCGGCCGTCCGGGCTTCCTTCGCGTTTTTCCATTCCGGGGGGACCGGAACGCGGACCACGTCCGAGCCGCCCCTGTCCACGGCGGAAAGGTTCAGTGCCACCACATCATCTCCCTTTTTACCGTATGTCTTTATTATGGCATCGTGAAGATGGGCGACCGCCGACTCGTATGGAATAATGTCCGAGACCTTGAAGAAGGCCGCCTGCATTATGGTGTTCGTCCTGCCCGGCATGCCGAGCCCTTCCGCGATGCCCGAGGCGTCGATTATGTACAGCCTGATGTCGTTAAGGGCGAGATACCTTTTAACGGCCGACGGAAGCCGCTCGCCAAGCTCCCCGGGCTTCCATGGGCAGTTGAGAAGGAACGCACCTCCTGCCTTAAGGCCGGCAAGCACGTCGTAGCCGGTAAGGTAGGAAGGCACATGGCACGCGACGAAATCGGGATGGTTCACCAGATAGGTGGACCGTATCGGCGCCTTCCCGAATCGGAGATGGGAGACGGTCACTCCGCCGGACTTTTTAGAATCGTACGCGAAATATGCCTGTGTGTACAGGTCGGTGGTTTCGCCGATTACCTTGATCGAGTTCTTGTTGGCCCCCACGGTGCCGTCCGAGCCGATCCCGAAGAACTTTGCCTCGAACACGTCCTTCCGGGCCGGAAAATCGCCGTTGACGGGCAGCGAGCTGAAATTAATGTCGTCGGTAATACCTATGGTGAAGCCGTTATGCGGATCGTTCTGGCGGAGGTTATGGAATACCGCGAGAATCTGTTCGGGCGTCGTGTCCTTGGAGCTCAGACCGTATCGACCGCCCACTACCACCGGCGTCCTGGATTTGCCGTAAAAAGCGGCGCGGACATCGAGATACAGCGGCTCCCCGAGGGCCCCCGGCTCTTTCGTACGGTCGAGGACCGCGATTCTTCCGACCGTGGAGGGTATGACGTCGAAGAAGTGCTTTTCGGAGAAGGGCCGGTAAAGATGAACGGCCACGCATCCGACTTTTTCGCCGTTCTCCACGAGCCTGTCCACCACCGTCCTGATGGTCTCGGTGACCGAGCCCATGGCGATCACGATGTTTTCGGCGTCGGGAGCGCCGTAGTAGTTGAAGGGGCGGTAATCGCGTCCCGTGATCTTCCCGATGCCGTTCATGTACCGTGCCGCGATATCGGGTATGGCCCGGTAAAACCGCTCCTGCGCCTCCCTGCCCTGGAAGTACACGTCGGGATTCTGGGCCGTCCCCCGGGTGACCGGTTTTTCGGGATTGAGGGCGTTCGCCCTGAATTCCGCGAGCCTCGCGGTATTCACCAGGGACGATAATTCCTCGTAGGGAATGACCTCGATTTTCTGGACCTCGTGCGAAGTGCGGAATCCGTCGAAGAAGTGCAGGAAGGGAATTCCGCCTTCGATGGCCGCCAGGTGCGCGACCCCTGCAAGATCCATTACCTCCTGCACCCCGCCGCTCGCCAGCATCGCGAAGCCGGTCTGCCGCGCGGCGTACACGTCCGAATGGTCCCCGAAGATGGACAGCGCGTGCGTGGAGAGCGAACGGGCGCTTACGTGGATGACCGCGGGAAGGAGCTCGCCTGCCATTTTGTACATATTGGGAATCATTAAAAGCAGGCCCTGGGATGCCGTAAATGTCGCCGAGAGGGCGCCGGCCTGCAGCGCGCCGTGTACGGCCCCGGCCGCGCCGCCCTCGGATTGCAGTTGCACCACTTTCACCGTTTCATCGAAGATGTTCCTGCGTCCGTACGCCGCCCATTCGTCGCACAATTCCGCCATGGGAGATGACGGCGTTATGGGATAGATCGCCGCGACCTCTGTGAGCGCGTAGGCCGCGTGCGCGGCCGCCGCGTTTCCGTCCATGGATTCCATCGGGAGTCTGTTTGTTCTGGATGTCATGTCGTTCTCCGTTTAGTATAATGGTGTATGCAGGCGGGTCGGGTGACCCCGGGTGTTTTACCGCCTGACCTGATGGTCCCGGTCGCCGCCGATCATCCGCAGGAGTTCCCGCGCGGCCTCCTCGGGTCCTCGAGTCTCGTATCCGCTGATTCCGAGGCGAGTCCGCAACTGTCCCACGAATATCCTTCTCGAAAAGAACGCGTTGAAGAAAACCAGAGCGAGCTTGTCGTGGATCTCCTTGTACTGGGGAGGACCGAAGATATTGGCGAAATAGGAGTGCACGATACCGGTCGAGGTGGTGGTGCCCTTGCTCATTACGGTGCCCTCCCTGAAGGTGTTGAAGGCGTCCTCGACCGTCTTGAAGCGCTCGATGATCGGGTGCTCGGCGTCAATTTCCTCATAGTTGTTCGCGTAAAGTATCATGTCGATAGTGTGGCCGTGCATGACCACGTCGTATGTCGTTACCGGCATCACGATACGCGCGTTTATCTGGGCGGGGCTCATAATGATTGAGCGGTCGATCTGTCCGAAGCCGTAACCCGGCTGCAGGTCGTCGAGCCTCAGGAAAGCGCCGATTTCCGTGCCGTATCCGATGATGTTTCCCTCGTCGTCGATGTCCATGGAGCCCATATCGTCCGCGATGATCACCATCCTGCGCATGAGGTCTCTTCCGATGGTCCGAAAGGCCTCCAGGGTCTCGGATTTTCCTGCACCCGTGTCGCCTATGAGGAGAATATTGGTGTCCGGTAGGCCGTGCATCATGATCTTGACGAACGCGCCGTGAAAGGGCAGTTTGCCGGCGCGCATCATCTTCACGTTGTGGAGGGTGAGCACCATCTTTTTCAGGTACCCGAAGTATCCGAATTCGTCCTTGCGCGGAACCGCGGCTACCATGATTTCATTGGCGGCATCCTCGTAAAAAACGGTCGGGAAAACGCCGAGAGGGTTGAGGGCGGCGGAGTCCACTCCGAAGGTGTAGACCGCGTCCGGCTTTCTTTTAAGGTCCTCGTCGCCGGCGATCTCAAAGAGATTGCACAGCGTGAACCCGAGCTCGAAAAACTTCTGATGGAAATATATCAGTACGAGCAGCGGCCCGACCTTCGCCGGATAGCACAGCCACTCCCTCCATTCGGCGTTGAACAGATCCAGCGGGTTCGATTCTATCCTTACGAACTGGCCTGTCCGTTTGTTCATGGGCGGATTCAGGATGAGCGGCGGGTTGATCAGAACCTGACGTATAACGGGGATTTCCTTCAGCCGCTCGTAGGCGCCGGCGGGGAGCGCAAGCTCGACCGGTATGGTGATCGCGGCGATCTCGGCGCCCGCTGAAACCTGCCGGTATATCCTCGGGTGCGTTTCGGTGATGTTCTCGAGTACGTCGCGGTACGCGCCCCTGATGAGATGAGTAAGGGATTCGATGGTCGCGTTAAACGTGCGGTATGGACGTTTGTCGAAACCGTCGCCCTCGGAATCGCAGAGAAGGAACCGGTCGAAGTTCCGCCAGAAATCGTACAGCTCCTCGACGAATTCCGCCAGGGGATAAATGTCGGAAATGTCGATGGGGAAGGCATGATTCTCGGACTTCAGGTGCGCGAGCGGTTTTCTGGAAAGAAGTCTGAGAAAACCCGCCAGTTCCCTGACAACCGCGCGATCCACGGGATGCGTGTCGAATATCGAGAGCAGCGGCGACTGCTGTTTGACGAGCGAGTCGACGAACCTCCCGACAATGTCGAGGAAAAGCGCGCTCGAGAGAAGCTCCTCCGAATCGGAACATATTTTTCCCCTGGTATAGATGACAACCTTGTTGTCCGTGATATCGTACGTTACTCCAGCCATGTTGACCTCCTTCAGTCGGCGTTTCGATAAAAAAAGCCGGCAGATCCCCATGGTAGGGAATCGTTGCCGGCTTACCCGCCGGCAACCGTTCAAGGTCCCCGGCCGATCTTCCGCGGTTAAAAACCCCGTTTTCTACTGTGGAGCGAACGGGGGGTTTTTCCTCACACGCTCCTCGAGTACGGCATCGACTATGAATACTATTATCCGCTCCCCGGTGGTGGTGCTGATATCGGTATGCATGCTTACCACCCTGGCGCCGGTAATCCCCGATATGATTCCGTCGAGTATCGGGCGGGCCTCCTCGAGAAGTTTCGAGCGAACCTTCTTTACGAGCAGCATCCCCTCTCCGGTCCTTGCCAGCGTTTCCTCTGCCCTGGTCATGACACCGGAAAGGCGCGAAACTATCATGTCATTGACAATATAGGTCCTCGTTTCGGTCGGTCCCCGCCCCATGTAGTCCCTTTCGAATTTGATCATGGCTTCGCTTATCTCGGCTTCAAGCATTCCGCGGCTTTTAATGGTTGACATGGCCGCCATCCTCCCCGCTCCCCTGAAGATTCCCGGAGCCGCCGTCGCTTTGATTGAAGGCATACGTTTCGATTTCCATTATATGCCAAGTACCCGACCTGGCCGCGTCCGTCCTGTTCCGGGAGCTTCGAGAAACCAGTTCCTTCCGGTATGATGTCGTCGTTTTTTCGGGAGGACCATGGCGATTGAACAGTATTATCCGGACGAAGCCTTTTATTATGATCACCGTGATGAATACCCTGTTCCTGTCCGCGTGGATGCCGGATTCCGCCACTTCTCGTATATTCGCGGTTATCTCGTCAACCATGTCGCTTTCGTCGATGACGGGAGCGAGCCCGTGATTACGCAGGAACTTCGCGATCTTTACGGCGACCGGGGCCGCGGTCGCGCCATGCCGATTGAAGAGACAGCACTCGTTCAGTCTTGATGGAAACATGATTCGTAGAGATACCTTATTCCCTTTTTGTGTCCGCAATTTCCGTAATTGTCTCCGGCCCCGGTTTTGCCAGATGCGTCCATAGGGCGACGGGGCCCTGTCCGATGCGCCAGAACGCCAGCGACGCGACCTCCGAATCGTGGTAAAGACGTATCTTCTGAAGGGTGGATTGCACATCGTCATAGAAAACCTTTACTTTTACCGGTTCCTCGTATTCGAAATGGTACCCGTTGTCGGGGCAGAACGTTGGCGTGATTTTTCTGCTTTCGAGTATTTCAACGACATGACGGTGCCGCAGGGCCCTGCCGTGGCTTTTCTCCTGCCAGGCCCGGCCGTAAAGAGGCAGGCCCATAACGAGCTTGTCCCGGGGGACCGCGGATCGGGCATGCGCGAGTATTTCACGACACCAGGGGACGGACCCAACGGGCCCGGGGGCGCTGGTGCTCCAGTGCTGGTCATAGG
>JAGODA010000200.1 GCA_017998475.1 Spirochaetota bacterium
AGGGCCGGTCGACTCCCGCCGCGCTTTTCGCGTATTCGATCGCGGCGACGAGGCCGCCGATCGAATCGACCAGCGCGCGCTCCTTCGCGCGGCTTCCGGCGAACACGCGCCCCTCCGCCACCGACGGAATCGAGCCGGCGGGGATGGAGCGCCCGCCCACCACCTTCTCGGTGAATCCACGATAGGTGAAGTCGACCGCCTTCTGTAAAAGCTCCCGCTCGCGCGGCGAAAGCTCCCTTGACTCGTCGAAGATGTCGGCGAACTCGCTCATCTTTATGATGTCCTTGTTGATGCCGAGCGTCGCGTAGAGCTTTCCGAGGTTGAGTTTTCCCATCACCACACCGATCGAGCCGGTGACCGTGCCCGCGCCGCTATAGATTCTGTCGCCCGTGCAGGCGATGTAATAGCCTCCCGAGGCCGCGATATTCCCGAAGGAGAAGACCACGGGCTTGTTGTACTTCTTTTTCATTTCAAGAAGCGCGTGCCACATGAAATCCGACGCAGTCGCCGAGCCCCCGCCGGAGTTCACGCGGACCACCACCGCGCGCACCGATGATGACGAGAACACCCGCTCGAGCGTCTTTTTAAACGACCCGTCACCGGTGGCGTTCGGCCCGAGCAGGCCCGAACGGCGCTCCTCGCCCCTTATTATGGAGCCGGAAACGTGTACCACGGCGACTACGGGAACGGGGCCCCATTCCACGGCGCGGCGTTTCCGCGCGAGGTACTCCTCCAGTTTCACGACCCTGTCGACGCCGCCGGCAAGCCTCTTCTCCATATCGTCGGGATAGGCGACCTCGTCGACGAACCGGGCGTTTCTGGCCTCGGCGGGCTCCAGGAAACCGCGCGCGAAAAGCGCCTCGATCTCCGAACGCGCGAGCCGCCGGTCCGCGCCGACATCGTCCAGAAACTGCCCGTTGAGGTCGGACAACAGCTCGGTCAGATTTTCGCGGTGCGCCTCCGACATGCCTTCGCGCGTGAAGGGTTCGTTGAACGACTTGTATTTCCCCTTCGACACCGATTCGAAGCGCACACCGGCCTTGTCCATCAGGCCCTTGAAAAAATAGACCTCGGCGACCAGGCCGGATATCGCGAACGGGCTGTTGGGCGCCATGCACACCTCGTCAGCCGCCGCTGCGAGATAATACTCCTTATTGCCGATCGACGCGAGCGCCGCGTAGACCTTTTTCCCCGAGGCCCGGAAACGCTTTACGGCCGCGCGCGCCTCCTGCACCTGAGCGAAGCCAAGAGGCATGGCGTCGATCGTAAGCAGAACCGCGGAGATCGAGCGATCGGTCGCGGCCTCGTCCAGAGCGGCGATCATATCGTGGAACGAGGGACGCCGCTCCCCGAGCACGCGCTCCTCCTCGATCTCGTTCATGCGCTCGGCGAAACGTATCACGAGCACGCCGTGAGACGGCGCGACCGCGTCGCGGTACTTCGCGGCGGAAAGCCCCACGCCGTAGGCCGCGGTGCGCGGCGCGCCTTTACGGCCCATGCCGTTGAAATAATCGAGAACGAGCGTCGAGCCCCTGGGCCCCTCGAAGTCGATGGGCACCAGGGCGCCCGCCGATATGTCCCCGGACGGATTCGCCCCGGCGAAGACCAGTATATCGCGCGGAAGCCGCAGCTCAGCCGAGAAGAAAAGTCCGTCCCGGTCGAAGCGCTGACCGTATCGCCGCGCCGCGTCGCAGGAAAGGGACAGCCTGTCGCCGTACGGTCGGATTGAAATGGAGTACACCTCGCTGACCGGGACCCTGCCGCCTCCCAGTCGCGGCTCGTTAAGATCGCGAAGCACATACCCCAGCGAGATGAACCGCGCGGGACGAAGCAGCGCCCCCGCGGTAAACGAACGGTATTTCCGGTATCCGTCGCTCGCCCCGGCGGCAAAGGAGTAGGCCGCGCCTATGCCGAATACGTTTCCAAAGAAAAATCCCTTTGCCACGCTCGCTATATCCATGCGGGCGCCGGTAAAGTCGTCCACGGCCGGGTCGTACAGGTCGCCCGCGTGAAGGTAGGAGAGCGCGAGCCCCGCGATCGAAATTGAGGCCAGATGGTCCGAGTCGTCACCGCCTTCGTGGCGAAGCAGCCGGTAACTGATGAAGGGCGCCGCGTCATCGTCGGCGAAGGCCGGATTGATGAACTGCGCTCCTGTGAGGTTCGCGTTTGCCGCGTGTCCGCCCCGTCTTACGAAATCGAGAGGGTCGGGGGCTGATGCCGCCCGGGCGTCGAGCGCGCACGCGAGCACCGCCGCCAGCGCGGCGACTCTACAGAATTTTAATGCCGATAACCGTGATATCATCATGGATCGCCTCGCCGAAACTTTCAGCCTTTTCCATTATCATTCGTATCTTGTCTTCTATCTTCGCGTCCCTCGTACGCGCGACCACCTCGAGCAGCCTGATCTCGCAGAATTGCTCCTCGGTCTTCTCGTCGTACAGCTCCACGAGGCCGTCCGTATAGAGGATGAGCTCGTCACCCCTGGAAAACGCGTAACGCGACGAGGAATAGCCGGCATCCGGGTCGGCCCCAAGTATCTTCGACCTGCCTTCAAGCGTCGACAGGTCCTTTCTGCCGGCTCGTATGAGCACGGGCGCGCAGTGCCCCGCGTTTATATACACCAGCTCGCGCGTCGCCTTGTCGTAGACTCCGACAAACAGCGTAATGAGGTCCACGCCGTTGTAGCGGCGGGTGAGGAAGTGGTTCACTTCCTCCACCGCGCGCTCGATGGTTTTCTTTTCCATCAGCATGGCGTTGATGATACTGCTCGTCATAGAGAGGATCATGGAGGCCGAAAGCCCATGACCGGAAACGTCCGCTATGACCAGGGCGGTGCGGTTGCGGTCGATGGTGATGAAATCGTAGTAGTCGCCCGTCACTTTGATATAGGGTCTGTTGTAATAGTGGATCGCCAGTCCCCTCTTCTCCGGCGCTCTTTCGGGAAAGAGTCTCTGCTGTATGGCGGAGGCGATGTCGAGCTCCCTCTCGAAACTGCGCCGGGTGATATAGTCGTTGAACAACCGGTCGTTCTCAATGAGCTGATGGAGCTGAAGCGCGACCGTCTGCAGATAGCCGACCTCCTCGTCGCTGAAGAACACGTCCCCGGCCTTGTCCCCAACCATGAGCGCTCCCCGGATCTCCCTCTCCCGTATGAGGGGTACCGCGATAAGCACATCCCTCTCCGCCATGAAGCGGTACACGCCGTCCTCGACCGCGTCGTTGCGGATGAGGGTGTAGCACAGCATCGTCGCGGGGCTTTCCGTTAAGAACCGGAAGAGCGCGGATTCTCTCGACAGCGGCTCGGCATAGCGAAGGAGTTCGGACGGGAAGGCCCCCGGGCGGTCCTCGAACAGGATGAGGCGGGGCGGCGGGGTCCCGGCGACCGAGGCCACCTCCGCGAATATTTTTTCAAGTTTCGCCGGCAGCTCCGACGGGGAGGAGACGAGTTCCGCTATTGTCTGAAGCGACTCGGCGTACCGGTCCCTCCCGCCCTGAACGCTCGAGCGTAGCCAGTCATTGGTCATGAACTTGGCCTTCAGGAGGACGATCATACCGGCCGTAAACAGGGCCGCGTCGACCAGCATCCCGGAGGAAAAGGCCGGAGCGCTCATGAGATAGTACAGGCCCGCGGCGCCGGCGGCCGCTATCGCGGCGTTCAGAAAAATCACCACCGCCCCCCTGCCCAGGTACGGCGCCACGTTGAAGAAATTGTTCTCAAGGAGCCTGTTCCCCACGCAGAGAGGGACGATCAGCATCAGCCCCGGGGGAAGCGCGTGCGGAACGGCGACGTGCGCGCAGAGACGCAGCAGAAACAGGAACACCGGTACGAGAAAGCCGAAGGTCATGCAGAGCATGATGGTGATGTTGCGGCGGACGAGGTAGCCGTTCCGCGCCCCGACGGTCGATACGGCGAGGCTCCCCATGGCGAAAAACGAACAGAGCACCAGATACAGCGCGAGCACCCTGAGCACGTATGCCCCTTCGGGTCCCGAGGGGAAGGCCACCGACGCGAACACGATGGCCGCTCCGGGTACAAGCACCACCGCCGCTGCGCCCGAGCTCGTTTTCCTGTTTGTCAGGTTGAATCCGATAACGACTCCCGTATAGCCAAGCAGGATGCCGCTGAGAACGAAAACGGGGACATAGGCGCCGCGTGAATGCAGGTCGACCAGAAGGAAGCAGTAAAGGGACAGCTCCAGGCCGAACCACACGAACAACCTCACCAGCCTCCTGAAGGGATGAATCATCCGTATTATGAAGGCCCAGATAAACTGAATGTCCGCGCACGCGATAAGGAAAACCATGAGCCATCGCGAATTGTCTCCCGCGGAAAGACCGGGAAACGCCGGAACGGCGGTTCCGGCCTCAACCGCACCCGCGAATCCATGGGCCTCAAACAGGAAGAACGCGTTGAGAAACGCGATACCCGCCAGCAACGCCGCGTTTACCAGATGCCTTCTCACGGGCGCTCCTCCATCCGCACCATAACGAGCAGCCTGTCGCTCGAACCGCCGCCGGACTTTTCCGCGAGCGAGCGGACAAGGGTCGAACGCAGTTTCGTCAACTGGAGCTCCCGGTTCCGTTCGATTATTTCCGTGAAATGAGCGGGATCCTCGGCAAGAGCCCTGTAATAGGCGTCACAGCACAGGAGCATGATATCTCCCGGTTGAATCATCAGCGACTGCGTTACGGAACGGCCCTGCCGGCGGTGCCGGTCAATCCCCTTCCCGGGACGATAGACGAAGGGCGCCGGATAGCCGAAGCTCGAGAAGATAAATTCACCGCTCCGCCTGAGGGAGCCGTGCAGTATGACCAGGTCCTGGGCGTGAAGGCGCTTCGCCCTGATAATCCGCTTCATCCGCGCGAGCACACCGGCCGGGGAAAGGCCGAGGCGAGCGAAGCTCTGAAGGACGGACTGCACTCCGGGCATGAGGATGGAGGTGCCAGCGATATTGCCTTTGATCCGGTATGCGGAGACGCGGATATCGTCCTCCACGGCATCGTTTTCGAAAAGATCGTAAAATTCCCGTATCATAAGCGAGGCCGTTTCGTGGTACACCCTCAGCTCGAACCTTCCCATCACCCCCCCCGCGGGAGGAAGGAACTTTTTCTGCACCCGCGCGGCGAGCTCGTACTCCTTCTCCAGCTCCCTCTTCCTGACGATCTCGTCGAGAAAAAAGCGGTTAACCGACAGTATGGCGATCTTCGAAGCGAATATCTTCAGCAGCCTGATTTCCCCGGGAGAGAACCTTCGGCGCTGGCCGCCCGTTACGATAAGCCCCAGAAACATCCGGTGATAATAGATCGGCACTGCGACCTCGCCCCCGAGCCTGTCGAGCTCGGCGACGATGGAGTTCTCGAAGTGGATGGAAGGATTCAGCTTGCCCCTGACGATGACGTCGTCCGGGCCGCTTATCACCCTGAAGAGAATGTTGTCCTTCGATATCCGCGCGTTGCGGATGATCTTGCGCCGCCGGTTTTTCTGGTAGAAGATGTTGAACTCGTCACGGTCGTGGTAGTAGAAAACGAGCATGCCCGTCTCAACGCTGATCAGGTCGAGGATCTGGTCGAAGGTCGCCCGGAGCACCTCGTCGAACGACTCGATGCTGAGAATGGAGTCGACCGTCTGGACGTAAAGATCGTTGTAGCGGATGGGGCTTATAAACGAGTCGATAATCGTGTGCAGGTAGTTGACGACGGGCAGAAGCGAGAAGATCACGGCGAAAAAGAACACGACCGAGAACACGCCGTCCGGCGCGAGCGCCGACAGGCCGAGGGCGAGCGCGATCAGCATCGCGACGAAGAGAAGGTTTACCCCGTAGGTGAGGGTGATGTTCTTGGTCCTGTTCTTCATTCCCCGAGGAGCGAGTCGATATCGCGCACAACGGTATCGACGATGTCCCGCACCGCCAGCCTTCCGTCCAGCACCAGAAAGCCCCGGTCCGCAACGGACAGG
>JAGODA010000201.1 GCA_017998475.1 Spirochaetota bacterium
CGCACATACTCCCCTCGATAAAGATCGACCGCTACGACGACGAGGAGGTCGCGCGCATGATAGGGGGAGTTATTCTGACGGGTATACGCAAATGAGAGGACGCCGCTCAAAGCGCCGCGCTTCCCTACGCGCGGGATCCATGCTGTTCGTCACGGGGCTGGTGTGCGCCGCCCCATTTCTGTTCGCCGACGGCGCGTTCTCGCAGGGAACGGAGCCGTCCGGGCATTCCCGCGACCCGGGGGAGGTCGGCTCTCCGGACGAGGACACCGCGGCCGGGCGGGCGGAAATCCCGTTCGAATACTCGGGCTATGCCGAGTTCCGCGCCCTTGTCCATGCGATAACGGAGCAGGACGCGTCCAGCGCCGTGAAAAAAAACGAGCTCAAGGCGAACCTCGACATGAAGTACGGCAACGACGACCTGTACCTCAAGGCGGTTGTAAACCTGTATTCCAGCGCATCCCTTATCTCCTCCCGGCTCGACGATTCGTACGCCTATTCACGGAAAACCGAAATTCGGCGCAACTTCTCCGTGTCTTCCGAGGGAGCGGAGACCGGCTTCAGGGAGCTCTTCATCAACCTGAAGCTCGCCAACATGCGACTGCGGGCGGGAAACCAGATTTTCGGCTGGGGTACGGCCGATGTCTTCAATCCGACCTCATACTTCACTCCATACGATCTCAGGGAGGTCCTTTTTCGGGCCGACGACGAGCTCAGGCAGGCCGTTCCCTCTCTGAGCGCCATGTTCTTCATCGGTGACTCCACGCTCGAGCTCGTCGTGGTGCCGGTACACATCCCCATGCTGCTGCCGCCCGAGGGCAACTTCTGGGAAATCAGCTACCGCGAGGGGCCGTTCCCCGTGCGTATCGAGGAGCCCGAAGGGCTCTCCCCCGGTCTGTCTAACGCGGCGCTCGGAGCCCGCTACGCGACAAGCATCGCGGGGATGGACATGGCCGCGAGCATCTACCGCGGGCCCGACCGCGAACCACTCTTCCGTCCCATGCGCACCGTGCTCGTGCCGAACGAACCGGTTTCCATCCTGGTTAGACCCGAATATCATCCCGTGACTATGGCGGGCCTCGATTTCTCCATGAACTTCGACCGCGTCGTCATCCAGGCCGAGACCGTGTACTCGCCCGACCGGGCCGGGGTCGTCGAGCAGGACTACACCCCTCAGGTGCGTTTCCCTTTCGAGGTGCGCACGGGCCATTATGTGTCGTATTCGGCCGGGTTCAATTATTTCGTGCCGCTCGGCCTGCTCCTTGAGGGCCACGAGGGCGAAACCGTGCTTACCGTAGAATGGAACCAGTCGCGCTATTTCGACGGCGGCATTATGGCCCCGCTTATAACCGACGTACTCGCCGTTCGCCTTCAGGACGAGTTCCTCGGCGGAAGGCTGAAGACTTCCATCACGTTCCTGTGGGACGCGCGCGCCGACGCGACGGTGGTCTGGCCCTCGCTGGGATGGGACTTCGGGAACGGTCTCAGCCTCGAGCTTGCCTGCGCGTCGATCTCGGCGAGGGAGAGAAAGGAGCGCTCCATCTTCAGTTTCTACGACGACAACGACATCGTTACGGCCAGGGCGCGTTATGCGTTTTAAACCGTTCATCCCGGTCGTTCTTGTCTTCCTGGTCGCGCCCATCGCGTGCGGAGCGGGGGGCGGCGGGAGACTCTCGCTTTCCGGAACCGTCGCGACCGTTCCATCGGCCCCACCCGGTCCGCTTTTCGTGGCGCTCGCCGCGACCGATGACCTGGCAGCGATCGAACGGGACCCTCTCGGAACGATCAAAGAGCTTATCACCGTCGAGGAGAGCGGAGGCACCTTCAGCATCGATCTCTCCGGCTCGGAGCTTCGAGCGGGAGACGAGATCGCGATCATCGCGTTCGTAGATTCCGACTACGACGGCGGGGTTCCCTACCCGACCGCCGGGGATATGGTCGGCCTGTACATCGACCGCGAAGCCTTTTCCATGACCTATCGGCTCAGAGAGGGCGCGAACGACGGCATCTCGATTGAAGTGAACCGTGTCGTGTACGATTTCAACGCTTCGGTTTCGGGTTCCCTGGAACCGGACGGTCCGGCCGACTGCGTTCTCATAGCCTACGCCGGCGAGATCAATTCGCTCGATTTCACCTCGCTCGATTTCGACGCCGTAATCGGGTACAGGAAAATCTCCGTCAGCGGCGGGAACGCGCCGTATACCATGAAAATTCTTCCCTACGGATTCGACGCGCCCGTTTCGAACGTGTACCTGCTTGCGCTCATCGATCGCAACGGAAACGGTGTCCCCGACGCCGGGGACGGCATCGGCTATTATTCCGACCATCCTTCCGGCCTTCCGTCGCTCATCAGCATCGACAGGGGAAACCGCACGGGAATCGACATCCGCGAAAAGATCGTCATCCCCGCCCCGTCCGGCCACGCGATCTCGCTTGCCGGGAGCTTCATCCCGCCCCCGGCATACGGCGCGGACTCCCCTCCCGTCTTCATCATAGTCGCCCGATCATCCGATCCGGCCGCGCTGTTCACCGATCCGCTGGCGGTAATACGCCAGTTTCACAGACTTCCCGACGGAACGAGCGAATTCGATATCGACCTTTCCACTACGGGCCTCGCTCCCGGTGACGAGGTGATGGTGCTCGCCCTCTGGGACCTCGACTTTACGGCCGGATTTCCCGATCCCGGCCCCGGCGATTACGCCGGATTCTATCAGAACAGCGGCGAGCTGCGGAGCTCCATCGTTCTTCAGGAAGGCCGGACGACGCTTAGGCCCGGAAGCGATGGATGGAGCTTTGCGCTTAAAAGAAAGATTTTCGAACACACCGCCTCGGTTCTATTCACGATGGAGGCGGGCGCGCTTCCGGTTTACGGAGACAACGACCGCGTTATTGTTGTGGCGGTCCACAGGGACGGTTTCAACCTGTTGCAGATGAAGATCACCGACATGGATTACATAGTGGGCATGACTTCGCTTCCGCTCGATTTCTCAACCATCCAGTCCATGAACATCTTCCCCGCCCTCTACGGCGATCCAAACACTGGCGACACCATCGTCGGTAATCCGTTCGAGCTGCGCGATATATACCTCTTCGCGGTCCTGGACAATACCCCTGCGAACGGAAGCGCGGACGATGGAGAGTACCTGGGCTATTACTACACGAGAATCGGTATCAACCCGTTCTACATATACCTTCCCGCACCATTCTCCGTCATCGACGGGCCGGTCACTCTTCCCAGGGGAGTCCGTTTTACGAACCAGCGGTATTAGGCCCATTTCTGTTTGACAACGTCCGGCTGCGCGTGTATACAGAGGACAGAAAACACCACGGAGGGGCCGAATGTTCCGGAAAATCGTCTGTTTTCTTTTCCTGACGGCGCTCGTATTCCAGGGCGGCTGCGGTACGGGAAAGTACGCCGACATCAAGATCGTCATACGCGATATGATCGACGCCCGCGAGAGGTTTGTCGCCGAGGCTGAACAAGCGGAGAGCGCCGACGAGGCGGCGCTCTCTATCACAACCCTCGAGAACGACATGAAAAAACTGAAGCCCCGCTATAAGGAGCTTGAAACGAAATATCCGGAGCTTCTGCACCCGGAAGATCTTCCGATCGAGCTTAAAGAGCTCGTGGTCGCGCTTAACCGGGCGTCCGAGTCGCGGGACGAGGCGCTCACCGACATCCTCATGCGGTATCCCGACGACCCGGGCGTTCAGAAGGCGGTCTCCTCGATGGGCGATGTGTACAAGTGATCCGGGTTCTCCGCCGTCAGGATCATCAAGGATAATTATTTACAAATCACCGGCGCGGTGCCAGTCTGGCGTTCACTTTCGCATGGAGAGACAGAAATGAAAAAAGCGCTTATCGTGGGTGCCACGGGCTTCGGAGGGCTCGGCCTCATCGAAATATTGCTCCGCCACCCGGGCATCAGGATTAAACAGCTCGTCGCGCGCAAGGACGCCGGCGCTCCCGTCAGCAGGGTGTTTCCCCACCTCAAGGGACATTGCGACATGCTCGTCGAGCAACCGGAAAACATCGATTACGGTGACATCGATATCGCCTTCTTCTCCACCCCCGACAGGGCGGGGATGACGTTGATAAAGGAGTTCCACCGTCACGGGATTCCCGTCATCGACTTCAGCGGCGACTTCAGGTTCGGGAGCGAGGCGGACTATACGGTCTACGCCGCCAACAAGGGGATGGAGACCGCCCACCTCGCCGCCGACATGCTGCCCCGGGCCGTGTACGGCCTCCCCGAAATCAACGCCGAACGGATCAAATCCGCCGGCCTTGTCGGCAATCCCGGTTGCTTCGCGGTATCGATGATTCTGGGGCTGCTGCCCGCGGTTGGAAAGGGCATGATCGAGGGAAATACCATCGTCTGCGACGGAAAGACCGGCGTATCCGGCGCGGGAAAGAATCCCGGAGAAACGAACTTCTACCCCCAGCGATATGAAAACGTAAACACCTACCGGGAGGGGCGTCATCAGCATATCGTCGAGGTGGAGAACGTTCTCAACGCGCGCGCGGAAAACCAGTACCGCATCCTGTTCGTTCCGCAGATCGTCCCGCTCAACCGCGGTATTCTGACCACGATCTACGCCGATTGCGTGCCCGGGATGACGACCGCGGACGCGCAGTCGATATACAGGGAATACTACAGGGGCAAGCCGTTCGTGTACATCACCGACAGCTCGCCCAATACCACCGACGTGCGCGGGTCGAACCGCTGCGAGATACGCGCCATGGTGGACGAGCGCACCGGCAAGCTGTTCATAACGTCGGTGATCGACAATCTCGTAAAGGGCCAGTCGGGGAACGCCGTGCAGAACGCCAATCTGATGCTGGGGTTCGACGAGACGGCGGGCCTGTCGGCACTGCCGTTCTACCCCTGAGCGCGATTCCGGGACCGCAACGGCGCTGAATCAACGCGACCGCGATCGTTGAGTGCCGCGTATAAGAAATCGACACACAGCGGCCTCATGCCCGGCCGGCCGGTCCCGTTCCGCGATAGCTGTCCATTTCCTTTATGAGCTCGGCCGGAATGATCCTGCCCTGGCCGTAATACCCGGGCCGCTCGTCGCTCTCGCCGTGGAAATCACTGCCTCCGGAAACCAGAAGACCGCGGGCCCGCGCCAGTGTCTCGTAGCGCCGCACCTCCTCGTCCGCGTGCGTGGAGGCATAGGCCTCGACTCCCGCCAGGCCCATATCCCGCAGTTCGTCGAGCAAAGCCTCGAACGATTCGAACGACGGCATTCCCAGCGACGACGGATGCGCGAGGATGGGGAGCCCGCCGGCCTCCAGCACCAGCCGGATTGCCTCGGACGGAGAGAGTTTTTCCTTGGGGACGTCACCCGGCATTCCGTTTACCAGGTAGCGTTCGAACACCTCCTCCACGCTGTTCGCGTATCCGCGGCGCACCATGACGCGGGCAAAGTGCGGTTTCCCCAGAGCGCCGCCGGCCGCCTCGGCGGCGACCTCCTCCAGGGGTATGTTCACCCCGGCCTTCTCGAGCTCCGCTATTATCCGTGCGCCCCGGCCCTCGCGAATGCCCTTCAGTCGCCTCACCGCTCCCGCGAGAGCGGGATTTTCATGGTTCACGAACAGCCCCACCAGATGGAACGAGCCGTTCGGGTACTCCACGCTGAACTCGATCCCCGGGATGAGCCGTATGTCGAACCCGGCGGCGCTCGCCAGGGCCTCGGGTATTCCGTCGGTTGTATCGTGGTCGGTAACGGCCAGCACGCGTACGCCCTGCCGGGCGGCCAGTTCAACGAGCCGCGCCGGGCCGAGCAGGCCGTCGGAAGCGCTGGTATGGGTGTGAAGATCTATCATCGGTCTAGTGCTCTTGTTTTATGATATGCACGGAAGTGGCCTTAAAGGAGGCGTTAACGCGCAGGCCCTCGCGAAGACCCATCTCCTCCATGAACCGGTGGGTAACGTACGCGACAAGAGGGAAG
>JAGODA010000202.1 GCA_017998475.1 Spirochaetota bacterium
AACTGCCAGTGTTGCGAACGGCGAACTGGAGAGGATGGTAAATTCCTGATGCATATCTCTTCGTTTTAAAGCGTTACCGATTGCGATACCGGTTACCACTCGCCCCGATCCCGTCACCCCGGATGTGTAGTAGACGATTTTCATTGTGGAGGTTTTTACCTTCTCTCGAGAATTCCGAAGTCTTTCACGGATTAATAATAATCTGCGCCAGCTGGTCGGCCCCGTTTTTATCGAAATAATGCTCCTGGCAGTTTTCCAGGCGCCAGATTGTGTCGGAAAACCTCAGTGGAAGCGGCTCCATCACCGCCTCCTTGTCGAAATAGACCACTTCCCAGAACTGGTTATAGCCGGCACCGCAGACGACAAAATCGAAGGCGTTGAAATAATCCACGATGGGGAAAATGCCCCCGCCGCCGATGTTCGTGGTATTGAAAATCTCGTACCCATCACCGCCGAGATATTCGTATTTTTCCACGAGTCTTTCAAGGTAACCTTTTTCGAAATTCAGCGCGATTAGGCAGTTACGCTTTTCCGCGGATAGGCCCAGAAGCCGGGCCGCCGCTTCCCGCGGCATGATCTCGTCGCGGTTGCGGATGATAATCGGATTGATTGTCCGCATGCGGATGCGCGCGTTAAACGGTTCGATGCCAAGCACGTGATCGTAATGGGAGGCGTTAAATTCGATTTTCCCGTCGGGAAGGTCGATCTGAAAAAAGTCGTCACGCACCATGATCGTAAGGAATATTTTTTTGCATCGAAGGCCTTCGATGAAATGGTATGGGGCGAACCAGAGCCGGTCGACTATCAATACGTCCGGATCGAGTTCAGAAAGAGTCTGGTAAAGGCGCGAAGATTCATACATTCGACGCGAGAGTACACGCTCGTCTTCGAGGGGGATCTCGATGCGGTCGCTGAATGTTCCGGCAATTTCGGCGCTGCCGCCGGCGCACAGAATGATGTACTCGCACTTGATCTCCGCGCGTTTCAGCGCATTACCGATGGCAATGCCGCGGACGATTCTTCCCGTTCCGGATACTCCCGTTGTATAGTAGACGATTTTCATAAGTTCCTTCGCGGTGCGTTTCTTCCTATTGTACAAAGCCGTCCGGGTCAAGGATGAATTTGCCTGATACGAGATAGCCCTTTTCTTTCTCCCGGCCGCGGAGGCCCGGCTCTTCCGGCGAAAAAAATAATTACGTCGGAAAAAGTGCTTGCCGGAAATTCCGAATATGTAATACAGTTATATAACATAATTGATGATCAATACAGTGCCGAATGCCACTGCAAATTAGTATTTACGAGCCAATGCAGGCTGCCGGACTTCCGCTCATCATCCGACCGGGACCATTCGGACCCGCCGATATCCGGCCAGCGGCCGAAAGGCGCGAGCGTTCCGAACCACAGAGTCCACCGCCCCGGTCCGGGACAGTCGACCGCGTACGCGCATTTTCCGTATTAATGCGGCCATGCCCGGTCAGATTTTGAATGAACAGCGCGCGCCGGGACCCCGAAGAGGGCCGGGTGCGCGATTGAATCAGAATACAGTACACCTAATCATGTGGGAGGTTTTTTGATGAAAAAGTACCCCGAGATCTCGATTGCCGCGGTTTTTCAGAACAACGCGCAGCGTCTCGCCGGTAAAGCTTACGCCTCATACTATAAGGACGGTAATTTCGTCGATATCTCGTGGACAGAGATGAACGAGATGGTGCACAACCTGGCCTATTACCTGCTTTCGAAGGGAATACAGAAAGGCGACAAGGTCGGCATCTTTTCACCGAACAGGTACGAATGGCACCTGGCGGCCCTCGCCATCCACTCGATAGGAGCGGTGGACGTTCCCATCTACGCCACAAACTCGGCGCAGGAGGCCGAGTACATACTCGAGAATTCGGATTCCAAACTCTGCCTTGTCGGAACCAAGGACCACCTTGACAAGGTGCTTCAGGTGCGGGACAAGCTGCCGCTTATCTCCGAGCTGATCGCTTTCGACGAACCGGTAATGCAGATCGACAGGGTCATAAGTCTGAAGGACGCCCTGGCGGCCGGAAAGGCCCGGCCCGACGCGGCGGCCTTCGACCAGCGGCTTAACGCCCTTCAGCCGAACGATCTGGCGACGCTCATCTATACCTCGGGGACCACGGGGAACCCCAAGGGAGTCATGCTCACCCATAACAATTTCTATTCGAACGTCGACAACACGCTTTTCGAGATGAAGGACCGCAAAACCGGAAAGCCGCTTCTCACCGAGGAAGATCTTTTTCTCTCCTTCCTGCCGCTGTCGCATTCGCTGGAACGCACCGCGGGTTTCCACGGGGCGGTGTATGCCGGAGCGAAGACGGCATTCGCGCGCGACATCAGCACCATCCTCGAGGACTTCACCATGGTGAGGCCCACCATCATCATCTGCGTGCCGCGCATATACGAAAAGATACACGCGGGAATTCTCGGCAAGTTGACCTCGGCGCCTCCCGCGAAGCAGAAGATATTCGCCTTCGCCACCGCGCAGGCGGCCAAAAACCTCAACCGCGTGTGCCGCGATCTTCCGATATGGAGCATCAAATACAAAATCGCGAACAAGCTCGTCTTCTCCAAGCTGAAGGCCGCGCTCGGAATGGACCGCCTGCGGTACGCCATCTCGGGCGGAGCGCCGCTCTCGGTGGGGGACGCCGAGTTCTTCGTCGGCATGGGCATGAAGATACTGGAAGGCTTCGGCCTCACCGAGACCTCGCCGGTAACGCATTTCAACCGGCCCTGGTTCATCAAGCCGGGAACGGTGGGCCACGCCATCCGCGGGACCGAAACCAGGATCGCCGACGACGGCGAGCTCCTCATCCGCGGTCCGCAGGTGATGGCCGGCTATTACAAGAACGATGCCGCGACGAAAGAGGTCTTCACCGACGACGGCTTTTTCCGCACGGGCGACATCGCGATGATCGACGAGGACGGCTGCCTGAAGATCACCGGACGCATAAAGGACATCATCGTGACCGCGGGCGGAAAGAACATCTCGCCGCAGAACATCGAAAACAGCGTGAAGAACAGCCGCTATGTCGAACAGATCGCCGTCATCGGCGACAGGCGCAAGTTTCTCTCGGCGCTCGTGGTTCCGGCCTTCCCCGAGCTCGAGGCGTGGGCCAAACAGCAGGGTGTCGCCTACGGCGCGGTGACGGACCTTCTTACAAACGCGAAGGTGCTCGAGCTCTTCCGTAAGGAAATAGACGAAAACACCGCGCAGTTCGCGCGCGTCGAGCAGATCCGCAAGTTCACGCTCATCAAGGCCGAGTGGACACAGGTTACCGGCGAGCTCACTCCCACGCAGAAGGTGAAGCGCCGCGTGATCGAGAAAAAATACGCCGCGGAGATCGACGCCATGTACGCCGACGAGACCGGGGACTGATGATCTAAAGGGAATGAGTACCAGGCAGTCGAAGATTTAACTACGAACGACGATAAAAACAGGCGACGATCATGATCGTCGCCTGTTTTTTATATAATAGGGTTCTTACGCCAGCTTTTCCAGCGCCGCCTTTATCCGCTCGACACCCTTCTCGATGTTCTCGTCGGAGGTGGCGAAGGAGAGCCGGATGTTATCGTCGTTGCCGAATTCCACTCCCGGCACCACCGCCACCTGCGCGACCTCCAGCAGGTACGAGGTCAGCGCGCTCGAAATGGAGCTACCTTCGTATTTTTCCTTAACGGCTTTCCATCCTTTCAGCTTTTCGACGCCCCGAATGTTCGGAAAGGCGTAGAACGCGCCCTCCGGCATGAGGCAGGAGACCCCGGGCGCCGAGTTGAGCCCGTCGACGATAAGCCTGCGCCTGCGGTCGAAGGCCTCCACCATGGCGGTGATGACCGACTGGTCTCCGGTGAGCGCGTCGACCGAGGCCCACTGCGAGATGGAGGTCGGGTTCGAAGTGGACTGGCTCTGCAGTATCTCCACCTTCTTTATTATCTCCGCGTCTCCGGCCATATACCCGATTCGCCACCCGGTCATGGAGTATGCCTTCGAGACGCCGTTCAGTACTATCGTCTTTTTAAACAGCCCGTCAGACAGGTTCGCCGTGTTGGTAAAGGTGCGGCCGTCGTAGACGATCGATTCGTAGATGTCGTCCGAGATGATGGCGATATCGCGCTTCTCGAGAACGGCCGCCAGTTTTTCGAGCTCGTCGCGGGAATAGGTGGCCCCGGTCGGGTTGGACGGCGAGTTGAGAATGATCGCGCGCGTTTTTTTGCCCAGGGCCTTCTCGAGCTGTGAAGGGGTCATCTTGAAGCCGCTTTCCTCGCTGGTCTCCAGAATCACGGGGATACCGCCGGCAAGTTCTATTATCGGAGGATAGGACACCCAGTACGGCGCGGGAACGATGACCTCGTCCCCGTCGTTCAGGAGCACCTGCATCAGGTTGTAGAACGAATGCTTTCCGCCGCAGTTCACCGTAACCTGGGCCACATCGTACTCGAGGCCGTTGTCGCGCCTGAATTTCTCGACGATGGCCTTTTTCAGCTCCGGGATCCCGCCGGCCGGCGTGTACTTGGTCTTGCCCGCGTCGATGGCCTTGATCGCCGCGTTCTTGATATGAGCGGGCGTGTCGAAATCGGGTTCCCCCGATCCGAAGCCTATCACGTCGATTCCCTTCGCCTTGAGCGAGTTGGCCAGGGCGGTGATCGCGAGCGTCGCCGACGGCTTCACCTTGAGAATTCTCCCGGAGAATTGCATAGTGCTACCCCTGTATATCGTAGTGTAGAGGATCAGAAAACTGTATTGAGAGCGGTTTACCGGTGAACGGTGGCATGACGGAGGGTGAGTGACGGTGACGCCGGGCCTTCCCGCCAGACCGGAATGAAAATAGATGCTGGCCCGATGGTGTCAATAGTTTTTTCGCGGTTTCCCGATACAAATATCGTATTTTTTGTCCTGACATTCAAAAAGGATTTGCGAAAATGCTCCGACACGGATACGAACACGCAAGGCGCCGGCGTATCCCGGTTGCCCGAGCCGTGTAAGGATTGAACGAGGCAGAACCATGAAAATACGCTTCTGGGGGGTGAGGGGCTCCATCCCGACCCCGCCGACCGACGCCGTGATGCGGGAGAAGATTCGGAAGGCGCTCCTGCAGGCCTCTCCGGCGGATATCTCGTCCGAGGAATCCATCGACCGGTTCATCGACTCGCTCCCGTATTCCATCCGCGGGACCTACGGCGGCAACACGACCTGCCTGGAGGTCCGCACGGCCGACGACGACCTGTTCATCATCGATTGCGGAACGGGCATCCGCCATCTCTCAGCGGAGCTCATGAGGAGCGAATTCGGCCGCGGGCAGGGAATCGCCAATATCCTCCTCACGCACACCCACTGGGACCACATCCAGGGCATCCCCTTTTTCGTGCCTTTCTTCGTCAAGGGGAACAGGTTCCACATTTATTCGCCATTCAGCGACATCAAGGAGCGCGTCGAGTACCAGCAGGTGTTCACCCATTTCCCGGTGAACCTCGATTCGATGCTGGCGACCAAGGAGTTTTTCATACTCGAGAAAGAGGCGCCGTTCCATCTCAACGGAGTCACCATCATCAACAAGAGGATGCGTCATCCGGGCGGCGCCTTCGGCTACCGGATAGAGGAGGACGGCAAGTCGTTCGTCTTTACCAGCGACTGCGAATTCAACATCGACGAAATCGACCAGATCGACTCGTACAGGGATTTTTTCTGGAACGCGGACGTGGTCGTTTTCGACACGCAGTACACCTTCGAGGAGGCGATCGACAAGATCGACTGGGGGCATTCCTCCGCGTCGATCGCCATCGACATCGCGCTTCGGTTCAACGTGAAGAGGCTCATACTGTTCCATCACGAACCCACCTACAGCGACGACAAGCTCGAGTCGGTGCTCTCCAACGCGCGCACCTACATGAGCATGAACGCGCGCAGGAAAGGGA
>JAGODA010000203.1 GCA_017998475.1 Spirochaetota bacterium
CGCAAATAAGCTTTTGGTTCTGATATGTCGGGCCTGTCCAAGCCCTCGAAGCATATGTCCATTACGGCGCGCCCGCCCGGCTCGGACATGCCGAGCGTGCATCCGGCCCCGGAGAGCCCGCCCCAGTCGAAACCCCTGACGATGAGATTGACAATCTCCACCAGGGCGCCCCTGTCTCCCGCGGCCGGACAGGTATCGGGTATGTGACCCGCGGCCGCGCGCACTCCTTCCGGGAAGGATGAGAGCAGCTCTCTCAGCGTTTCGGCCGCGTCAAACCCGGCGCTTACCGGCTTGCGCGGCGCGAAGGCCGCGTACAGGTCCTGGAGCATACGGTCTATACGGTCAACCTGGTCCTGTATCATCCTGTGGGATTTTTCAACTGACGCGGGATCGCCCGATTTGAGGGCCAGAAGCTGAGCGTATCCCTTGATGGTGGTAAGCGGGTTCTTGAGCTCGTGACTCAGGTTGCGGATGAGACTCTCGATAACACGCGCCGCTTCGTCGCTTTTCACGTTGCATCACCGGAATTCGATCGATTCCGCGTCGGCCCACAGCCTCTCGAGCTGGTAGTATTCCCTCATCTCGCGCGTAAAAATATGCACGACGATCTCGTGATAATCCAGCGCGATCCACGGTGAGTCCAGGTGAGCCTTCGACCGTTCGGGAAATCCCTCCGTCCTGAAAAAGTTCTGCGCCTCCCTTGCCAGGGCCCTTCCGTGAATGAGGGAATTCGCAGAGGCGATCACGAAATAATCGAGATAGCTGTTTATCTTCGAGAGGTCGATGAGCAGAACGTCCTCGGCCTTTTTCCCGTCGAGAAGCCGGGCGGCGGCCCGGGCAACCTCCAGAATGGCGTCGTCGGTTATCGTTTTCTTTGCCTTCACTTTACATAGTCCTTGCCGATGATGATGAGCGCGCTGTTGAGCTGCGAGCTGTCAATTATATGATACACCCTGTCCACACCCAGTATCTCCGCGACGCGCATGGCGTAATCCGTATCCGCCCGCTGATTGATGATGATGGTCTGATCGAAAAAAGGATACGGAGAGGTGCCGAACTCGACCACGGTGAGCCCCTCACGCATCAGGATGTTCCGCATCTTCTTGGCGAGGCCCGGCACGTTCGTTCCGTTCAGTATCTTAACCTTGACGGACTGGTCGCTCTTCTCGTCGAGAACCATGGAGCGGAGAAACTCGTTCTCATAGAGCTTGTAGGAGATATCGTCGATCACATAATCGCCCTTTTCGTCGAGTCCCCCGGGAACCAGTGTGCTGATTATCCCGGAATCGTCGTAAAAATACTTGAGGAGCGATAGAATCTCCTGGTCGAGGAGATTCGTCCGGATGCTTTTTATGGTTTCAGAAACGAACTCCCTGTTGAAAAAGCGTTTATACTTTTTGCGGTCGGAATGCAGGGTCAGCAGGACGTCCTGAATCCGGTCGTATTTCTTGAATATCGAGTTGTCGTCGACCGAATTGATGTAATCGACTATTTTGCCGCCGTCCATGTAGTTCACGCCGATTCGGTGAACCCCCTGCCCTTTCCACTGGTCGAGAATGAAGAGATCCACCCCCTCGATAAGATCCACGGTCCGCTGGACGTCCCGCGCGTACAGCTCGATATAAAAGGGAACATGTATCTTCAAATCGCGCGCCAGCGACTGGCTTATCCTGTTGAAGCCGTCGATGTCGATATCGTCGATCCTTGCCGAGCGCTTCTTGCCGGAATCGAAGAATATCTTCAGATTCGGCGGCAGAAATGTAAGCCCTATGCGGCTGTTCTCCGGATTTATGCTGAGCACCGCGAAAAACCGGTGTTTATTGTCGCGGTACACGTTGCTTCCCGCGATGAGGATATTGATCATCTTTTTATTCTGCGCGAGCGCCTCAATCGCGTTTCGTGTCGAGATGCGGTAAGCATAGATGATGCCCAGGAGCGCCAGCGCCGCCGCGCCGGCCCAGATTCCATATTTGATGAGTTGCCTGTTCAATCCCTGTACAATCCTTTTTCCTTGATGTATTCGCCGACCTCGTCGGAGACCATGTATCGAATCGATCGTCCGGCCCTCACGCGGGCGCGGACATCCGTGGAGCTGATTTCGATGAGTGGATTTTGAATCAACACATACTTCGCCCCGACCTCTTCGAGCGCGGAATTCTCTGGATCGATCGCCGGTCGTCTCATCACCGCGAGCGTGACCAGCGAGACGAGCCCCGCATAGTCCTTCCAGGTGTGCATCTCGTTGAACGAATCCGCTCCCACCAGAAGGAACATCTCCGCTCCCGGATATTCCAGCGCGAGTTCCCTGACCGTAATTATGCTGTACGACGGCTCCACCCTGTCCAGTTCGATC
This sequence comes from Spirochaetota bacterium, assembly GCA_017998475.1. Lineage (GTDB taxonomy): Bacteria > Spirochaetota > UBA4802 > UBA4802 > UBA5368 > MVZN01. Next base: position 2,354 of record JAGODA010000203.1, read on the forward strand.
CGGGAAACCGCGAAGCGGGAGTTGCCGCCCGTCGCGCGCACCAGCATCTCGAACCGGTCTTCAGGCGTAACCGCGTCGTGAAGGCCCTTGTGCACCGGATCCCGGGCCGGCACGAACAGCACACGGTCGAGCTTCAGCTCATCCAGCGCGACGGCGGCGTTGATGAGATGGCCGACATGCACCGGATTGAAGGTCCCGCCGAGTACTCCCAGCTTCAAGAGCGGACCTGGCCGTTGCCGTATACGACGTATTTCAGGCAGGTGAGCCCGCCGATGCCCATGGTGCCGCGGGCGTGGAGCTTCTGCGTTGAGATGCCGACCTCCGCGCCGAGGCCGAATTCGCCGCCGTCATGAAAACGCGTAGAAGCGTTGACGAAAACCGCTGCCGAATCCACCAGCGCCATGAAGCGCTCGGCCGACGCGTAATCGCTCGTTATTATCGCCTCCGAATGTCCGGAACCGTACCGCTCTATGTGTTCGATGGCCTCGTCCATTCCCCCGACAATCTTCACCGCGAGGATGAGATCGAGATATTCGGCGTACCAGTCGTCCTCGGCGGCGGCCTTCACCCGCTCCGGTAAAACGGCGACGGTTTCCGGGCATCCCCTCAGCTCCACACCCTTTTCGGCGAGCGCGATGAGGAGCTCGCGGGTGTGCGTATATTCTCTGTGGATAAGCAGCGTTTCCATCGCGTTGCACACGCCGGGACGCTGTACTTTCGCGTTCACGCAGATATCCGCCGCCATGGCGGGATCGGCGCACCTGTCAACATATGAATGGCATACGCCCTTATCGTGCTTTAAAACCGGTATGGTCGAGTCGCGCACGACCGCCTGGATAAGGGATTCGCCGCCCCTCGGTATGACGATATCGATGTAGCCGTTCATCTTCAGGAGCACCGGCACCAGCGCACGGTCCGTTTTATCCACCAGGGTCACCGCGGCGCGCGGAACGCCGACCTCTTCCAGAGAGGCCGCCACCACCCTGTGGAGGGCGATGTTCGAATTGATGGACTCCTTTCCGCCCCTGAGAACGCAGGCGTTCCCGGACTTGACGCACAGTGCCGCGATATCGGTCGTAACATTCGGGCGCGATTCGAAGATGACGCATACCACGCCCAGAGGCACGCGCATCTGGCCCACACGGATTCCGGAAGGCATGGTCCGCATGTTCTCGATCCTGCCCAGCGGGTCCTCGAGAAGAGCGATGTCCTCGATCGATCGGGCGATCGCCTCGATGCGGTCTTCGTTGAGCACGAGCCGGTCGATGAATGCCCTGGTCTGCCCCGAACGATCCGCTTCCGCGATATCCTTCGCGTTTTCCGCGAGTATATAATCTTTTTCCAGCCTCAGGCGACTGGCCATGGCGCGCAGCGCCGCGTTGCGTTCGTTCGATGACAGGCGCGCCACCGGGCGCGACGCCTCTTTCGCGTTTTTACACAGCGCTTCTATATAGCTGTTCTGCTCCATTGTCGGCCTGCCATAGTATTCGTTCCGCTCATTCTGGCGCGCTCCGGCTCCGAAAAGTCAAGTATATTTGGGTGCCGGTGCCCATCCTCACGGCAAGGTCTTCGGCTTCACCTCGAGGTGCTTAATAAAATCCAGATATCGCTCACCGTCGAGTTTCCTTATACTCGAGAGAATTTCAACGCGTACGGGTGCCGGCGCATCCCGGTACAATCCGGCGCAGGCGTCGAACGCGGCGCGCCTGTTTCCGGCGAACCCCAGCAGCCATACGATCGTTCGTCGTGTGACCGTCGAACTCTCCATTCCATATCGTTCGACCAGGAACTCGACATCGATGCTGTCTGTTTCCAGCAGGGCGTAATAACCCGCAAGGCGTTTCAGCTCGTCGGCGCTGCCGAGCATGGCGGTGGCGCCCAGGTGTTGAAAAGAGGGGCGATACAATAATGGAACGATCCGTCCTCCACCCTTCATAAAGTCGCTCATAAGAGCGGTACCCGCGGCCGAGCCTATTCCCAGGCCCGACGTCACAGAAATAACGATGCCCGCAGCCAGCGCCGCCACGGCCTGGTATCGAACGTTTCCGGTTGATCGTCGCAACCCACCGGCCATATTTCTTAATTGTTCGATCATGGTCCCCCGAGACCGTCCCCTGTGCCCTTGCTTTTACAATCCGCCGCGGGCGGGTATTGGCAAGCATATTTTCCTAAAAACTAAGTGGCGCGGTTCCCCCTCCGGACCATTTTTCTTGACAAATAACCTCTCGTACCGTAGGAAAAGCAAATTACAAAGGAGGCGCCATCCCGTCAACGCGCACGGGCGCTTGCATCTCGATCTTTCCCTGTAAACCGCGCCGATCACGAGGAAGCCATGGAATTCGAACCGGTAATCGGTCTTGAAGTACACGTTCAGCTGAACACCCGCACCAAGATATTCTGCGGGTGCTCGACCACGTTTAAAGCCGACCCCAACTCGCAGACGTGCCCGGTCTGTCTGGGCCTTCCCGGGGTTTTACCGGTGCTGAACGAGGAGGCGCTGAGAAAGGCGATCATGGCAGGTCTCGCGCTCAACGCGACCGTCTCCGAATACAGTAAATTCGATCGAAAGAATTATTTTTATCCGGACCTTCCGAAGGCCTACCAGATCTCGCAATTCGACAGGCCCATCTGTTCCGGAGGTTACATCCAGGTCGCTACGCGGGACGGAACCAAGAAAATCGGCATTACTCGACTGCACCTCGAGGAGGACGCCGGCAAATCCATACACTCGGACGAGGCCGGAAACCGGGTCTCCTACCTGAACTTCAACCGCACGGGGGTGCCATTGGCGGAGATCGTCTCCGAGCCGGACATTCGGTCCGCCGATGAGGCCTACGAATATCTCCAGAACCTCAGGACGATCATGAAGTATCTCGACGTTTCCGACTGCAACATGGAGGAAGGCAGCCTCCGCTGTGACGTTAACATTTCTCTGAGGGAAAAAGGCGCTCAGAAGTTCGGCGAGAAGGTCGAGGTGAAAAACCTCAATTCATTCAAGGCGGTCAAGACGGCCATCGAGTACGAGATACACCGCCAGGCCGATATCCTCGAGGACGGCGGGGCGATCGTCCAGGAAACGCGCCTGTGGGACGCCGACCGGGGTCTCAGCTTCAGCATGCGGTCCAAGGAAGAGGCGCACGACTATCGCTATTTCCCGGAGCCCGATCTGCCCCCCATCAAAGTCGGGGCCGAATACATAGCGAAAATACGCGAATCCATACCGGAGCTTCCCGATCCTCGACGGGAACGATTTATCGCGGAGTACGGGCTCTCCGCCTACGACGCCGGAGTCCTGACATCGGCGCGTCCGCTGGCCGACTACTTCGAGTCGGTCGTAAAGCACGGCGCCGCGGCCAAAAAGGCCTCCAACTGGATCCAGAGCGAACTGCTCGCGCGTGTCGACAATCCCGAGAATGTCGGCTCGTTCATCGTGAAGCCGGAAATGCTCGCGGCCCTGCTCGCCCTCATCGATAACAATAACATCAGCGGAAAGATCGCGAAAACGGTGTTCGAGGAGATGATTCAGACCGGCGCCGACCCGGCCTTGATTGTAAAGGAAAAGGGCCTCACCCAGGTT
>JAGODA010000204.1 GCA_017998475.1 Spirochaetota bacterium
GATTCACCCCCTTTAAAAAACCGTATCCCGACGTGCAAGAGCCCTGTCCCCCCGGGGAGGATCTCCTGTCCTCCCCGGGAAGGCTTTTCGGCGCTTTAGCCTTCTTGGTTAATGTTTACGGTGCCAGTACCGATAGTATTAATGCGAATGGAGGGAGTGCCTGGAAGTTTTCCGAAATCCGGCCGGCTCCAGGACGGAAATAACCTGATCCCGGGTGTATTTATTGACGGATGGTATCAACACCACCCTTCTGCTGCCGGACCGCTGCAGAGACGTATATGCGTTCGAGGACATTATCGGCCTCGGTGAAAGGATTTCCCGCGAACGCATCTCGATTCTTGACCTTTCCAGCCTGACGTTCATCGAGCCCTATTCCATGCTCGCGCTTCTGCTTCTCGGACGGAATCACCTGAGGAACACCGGGGAGCGCCTGAGGCTTGTCAATATTCCGCTGAACATTCACCAGTACCTGGCCCGAATGGATTTTCTCTCGGCCGGCGTGTTCGATTGCACCTCCAGGCTGGACGAGAAACTGCTCTATCGAAGGAGCTCGTTCAGCAACCGGGTAATCGAAGTGACCGATATACCCGGCCGGGAACGGGAAAGCATCAGGGCGATCTCGGGGATCATAGCCGTATTCAGAAAACGGGCCCGACATATTCTCAAGTACTGGCTCAATACGGAAATAATCGATTACTTCGTCACGGTGATATCCGAGGTATGCCAGAATATTTTTGAGCACAGTCTCGATTCGGGGTACTGCGCGATGCAGACATATTCGGTCGGCAGCGAGCACGTGGTCCGTCTTGTCATTGTGGACTCGGGGATCGGAATACGCGAGAGCTTCTCCGGCCGGGAGGAATTCGCTTCCGAGCACGGTTCCCGTATCATCGAGAGGGCCCTGACCACTCCCATCTCGAGCAAGCGGAGGTTCGGCTACGGTCTGTGCCAGGTAAACGCGATTATCGAGAAGCTCAAGGGCAGCATCTATATCCGCTCGGGCGAAAGCTCGGCCGCGGTGCTCTATAACCGGAGGCAGAGCGGAGCCTCGCACCTTTTTTTGCGTGACGACCTCGCGTTGTTTCCGGGGACGCAGATATCGATTTCTCTTTTCGGATAGCAAGGAGCTGGGATTAATGGTGATACAGATTAAAAACACGGCCCGGGATTTGAAGATACGATTGCCGGACCTCATTACGAGGCCCGTGGGGCGCCGAATGTACGAGCGGACCAGGAAAAACATGGCGCATGTCGCCGACGGAGAGGTCGTGCTGGTGGATTTTGCGGGTGTTCAGGTCATCGATTCTTCTTTTATCGATGAGTTCCTGCTGAGACTGATCGAGGATTCCCGCGGCCAGGAGCCGGTATTTTTCGTGAAACTGGCAAACATCACCCCGATTATCGAGACAAACATCGATTCGGTTTTCGGCTCCTATCAAACGTATAACGGTCGCAGAATCGCCGTTATAACGGAGAGCCTTACGGGTATGAACGCGTATCACATCGGTGGCATAACGAAGCCCGAGCGGGATATCCTCGATTATCTCAGGATAAACAAGGTGGCTCCCGTCGGCGATATCGCGTCATTTATCGCGAAAGAGCACGCGGAGGCGGCGGAGCTTTTAGAGGGACTGTATTCGATGCGTATGGTCAGAAGGGCTCCGTCGGGCGGGAATGACCGCTATCAGTCGGTTTAGTGGCGTGCATAATTTACCCCGGACGCGAGACAAAATGGTTGCATTATCGACCCGCCGGTCATAGCCTATTCCGCGTACCAGCTCGGCCATGAAGATACCCGTCAAAAAGAGCCAGGAGGCGCGCAGGGGGGATGATGACAGCCTGTTCGGGCTTCTCTCATCCTACAAGTCCTACAATACCTATGTGAGCCTGTTTTTCTCGGAGGACGAAGACTCCGTCATCGTGTTTCTCACCGACAATCCGAAGAAGTGGAGCATGATGACTGACGCGAAGTATTCGTCATTCCGGCCCCTGAGCAGGCTGAAAGCGGGGCTGCCCAGGCTTTCGGTCAAGTATATGCTGCCGGAGCACCTGGTTAAATCGATCGGACCGATGCTGGGCATGAAGCTTCCGACGAACAGGGTGGCGATCATCAACAATATCGACAGCGACGGCTACTTCATTCTCGAGACCTCGGCGAAATTTCTTCCTGAGGTTCTGCAGAACGTCAGGAAAATCGTCACCATGCCGCCACAGAAGAAATACGAGATGCTGGAAAAATGCCTGGCCGAAAACACGTGAGGAGCGGCAGATGACACCCGATGGCGCCCATATGGAGGCATTAGGAGAACAGGCGAAGCTCTTCAATATCGCGATGAAGCATACCGGCGGCGATATGGATAAGGCGCGCATGATGGTTGCCGGCCAGTATGACGACGTGGTTGCCATAAAAGGAAAATTCTCACTCTCCGCCGCGGGTAAATACGGCATATTCCTGATATTCCTGAATATCGTTACACGACGGCTCGTTAACGTCAATTCACTTGTGCTCTCGGACAGCGTTTTCACGGACAGGGCCCGGGTTTTCGATGCCTGGAGGCTTTTTAACGCTGATTTCCGCTCCGCGGTGAGGTCCTCCGGCGAGGCATCCTCCGGTTCGTTCGAGTTTTCCACTCATCTTGCCGATTCCCTGGACGGGTACGACATCTACACGTTTGTCGATTCCTGGGATCTCGACGCCGCTTCCGATATCATCGCCGAGATCATCGAAAAGTTCTACCAGGGGGAGCGCCCGCAATGCCAGATCGAGATGGAGAAGACCAGCTCGCTTGCCATGGAGCTCGAAGGCGTGCAGATAGAGGGGCAGGACGAGGGCGCGCGCGCCGCGACCGGCGGGGACGACCGGCTCGCGGCGATAGAGCGGCAGGCGCAGTATGTCGTTCCGGGAAAGGTTATAGTTTCTCCCGTGCGCGGCAAGTATATCAACGACGTGAGACCGGGTGACAGCGTCCGCGTGCTTCTGACGGCGAAAGACGCCATTTCCGTAAAGGTCGCGAAGCTCCTCAATGCCTATACGGAGGAAGGTGAGTTCCTGCCGATAAAGGGCCGCGTGAAAGAGAAAATATCACAGGGGAAATTCGGATACATCATCTACGCGCTCGTGGCGAAGAACGTCATGGCGAAAATAATCGAAGAAGAGAACGTCAAGATCGAGATGGAGGGCGGCGCCGTCGAGGAGCCGGCCGAGAGGGGGGAGAGCCGGCTGGTGCTGTATCTATCCCTGCTCCTCGGCCTGATCGTGTTGACTTTGATAATTATTTTTTCGCTGATCTGAAGACCGGACGTCAGCCGATTTCATACTTCTTGATCTTGGCTTTGAGGGTATTGCGGGCGATATCGAGAACCCTGCTCGTTTTCTGGAGGTTCCAGTTGGTAAGCTCGAGAGTGCGGCGTATATGTTCGTTTTCCACCCTGTCGATCACCTCCTGGAGGGTCTCATAGCCCTCCGGGAGTTTGACGGGTCTTTTTCTGCCTTTAGTGGAAGCCATTCGCACGCCCTCCTGCGATCTGCTTCTTCTGATGTCGGTTTCGAGGTTGTCTTTCATTGGATCTGAAATTCCGTGGCAAATGGATACAAGGTCGCGAACCACAGCGACGGCTCCGGATTCGCCGTATCGCCGGAACGGTCATACGCGGCCGGCAACACAGAAATCCCATCCTACGGTATAGTATAAATTTAATACATAATAAGTTATCAAATAAATAATATTATTTAAAATATTCAATAACTATTTTAAATATTTTAAAAAAAACAACCGTTCCAATGTGCCAGAATCGATCGATTTTTCAATCAACCGTCGCCGTACTGCTGTTCCTTGTCGGAATGTTCGCGCAAAACGCGACGGCCCAGATGCCGGACTGGATCCTGGTTCGCGATCCCGACGGCAACCGATATCATGTCGATCCTAATGGCCGTATTTACACATCCGGCAAACCGGAGTTTGATTTCAAACCGGTGTCGGAGGAAGGGATCGCGTTCTATTACAGCCAGGGAATCGAACTGTTGAGATCGGGGTATAAAGTCGAGGGTCTCGCGCTGCTCAAGTCGATTCTGGCGATGCCCGGCGATGGACGAACCGCGGATTACCGCGCCAGGGCCTCCGCCGACATAAACAGGCTCATCAGAAGGGAGGGCGACCGTTATCTCGCACTGAACCGTGACGCTTCGGTTTTATTGTACAGGGAAAAGGGGGCGGTCGTGCTGGTGAACGATCTCATGAAGTATAGAATCGAATTTCCGAGGCATGTAAGCATTCTGCGCCGGGGTATGCGCGGAGATTCGCGATATGAATATTACGGCCTGCTCGTCGGCGTGCGGTTCGGCGGCGATACCGCGGTGCCGCCAGCCGGCGCATACGACGCGCTGGTCGCGATCGACGGCGAGAGCTTTCCCTATGATATACGCACCATGGATGCGCTTAAAAGAAACTGGGCACGGAACCTGGGCGCGGATACTTTCAAGCGAACCCCGATTCGGTCGAACGAGTCGACGGAACTGGCGCGATTCGATGACAATACGCTTTACGCCGGGTACGAGGCGTTTTTTCTTCGGGGGCGATACGGTTATTGTGTCAGAATAATTGCCGCCAGATCCGGCATGGAGACCTACGGGCCTGGCCTGGAGACGATGATAAACAGTTTCCGCCTGTCGTTCGTCGAAAGATAGTCCTCATCGGGCGGGGGATTCGGGGGCGTCTCGCGGCGTGCGCGTCTTCAGTCGATGTTGAACATGTTCTTCATATCGTCTTCGTCTGAGTCGTGGGACGCGTCCCCGGGCATCCGAAGCATACCCCCTTTCCTGGCGGAATCCCTGGCGAGTAACGGATACTCGTCATTGAAAGTGTCGACAAAGGTTTTGATTTCCTCTTCGCCGTTGTCGAACCGAACTGCGACCTCGCGACCGTCAATCCTTACAATCTGGCCGTTCAGGATCACCTTTCTCGTCTTGAAGGGGAACTTGACCAGGAGCTGGTCGTCCCTGGTCAAAATGGAGTTCCGGAGAAAGCACATCCCTCCCGCGCCCAGGTTGATCAGCTCGACCTGGTAGACGGGTTCACGCCCTTTTATCTTGTATTCAACGACGAATTTCGGCGTTTTAATTCTGTCGTAGGTCCGTTTATCGATGGATTTCTTCATCTGTTATCGTCCTGAATGAATACCAGAGCGGTCTCTCCGCAATTGTCCCTGTTCTTGCAGTGATCGCAGTCTTTCCAGATCTTTTCCGGCAGGCTTTCTTTCGCCACCTCTACGAAACCGAGTCGGCTGAAAAATCCGGGGGAGTAGGTAAGAACGAAAATCTTGGCCCCCGGAAATTTTCCGTGCAGGGCGCCGAGTAGCCCGCGAACGAGCTCCGATCCTATACCCCTTCCTCCCAGTCCCTTCCTGACCGCGAGAGAACGGACCTCTTTAAGCATCGGTCCATAGTCATAATGGGACACCGTGCCGACTATCCCGGTATCATAAGCGGCGACAAGGAATTTGTCAATAGAGTTCGCTATGTCCTCGCGGCTTCGCTCGAGGATGATGTTTTCGAGTGAGTACGGGGCGAGCAGGCGAAATATGGACTCTACATCCGAGGGGCCGGCCTCTCTGATTTCTGCTTGCATGTCATCGTTTCACAATCTGGGCGTTCTGAAACCATGCCTTGTTAGAATAGCCGGTTATTTTTTTCAAGGATATTTCCGCGTCCTCTTTTGTCCTGAAGGGGCCCGCGAAAAGGCGGTAGCCATTGTCGCTTTTCGACAGTACAACGGTATGTCCGTTCGAACTCAGGAATCCGGCGATCTCCTGGGATTTTTCCCTGCTGAGGTCCCTGCCCACCGGTATTACAAAGGGGTATTCGACCCTGGGGAACACCTCGCTTGCGGGTTTTCCGGTCCTGTCACCGTCGCGGA
>JAGODA010000205.1 GCA_017998475.1 Spirochaetota bacterium
GTGCTCCGCGGCATGACGGAGCTCAAACATCCGCACGCCTTCGCCCGCAGCCGCTTCGAGGCGCGGGTTGACGCGGTCGGCTGTACGGGGTGCGCGATCTGCGCTGACGAGCGCTGCCCCGTCGGCGCGATCTCCATGGACTCCGGCGCGGCGGTGGTGAATCCGGAAAACTGCATCGGCTGCGGCCTCTGTGTGACGGGATGCCCGGAAAAGACCATTTCGCTCATCGAGCGCGCCGGCGCGGAGGCCGTACCCGCGAACATTCAGGAACTCGGAGTGAAGGTGCTCCAGGAGAAGGGAAAGCTCGAAGGCTTCATGAAGCTCATGCAGCGCTCGTGAGGAGCGCGCGCATCAGTCCATCAGCGAGACGATGGCCCGCCTGAGCGACGTCGCCGCCTCCGGGTGGTACATGATGAGCACGTCCGCCCCGGCGTAGAGGAGCGAGGTGGCCGTTGCGAGCTCCCACATCGCGGCGCGCCGCTCGAGATCGCCCCATGCCGGGAAGTCGGCCTCTTCGGCGCGCAGTTCCTTTATTTTCGCGCACTCCTGCCCCGGCGAGACGATCATGGGAGCGGCGAGCATCGCGTCGCCCGAGAGCGCCGTAAGCCTGATGCGTTCCATCACGGAATAGGTGTACTCCAGCCCGTAGCCCATGGCGCCGGTCATCGGGTCGATCACGATGCGATCGGCGGGCACGCTCATGCCGGTGAGGAGGATGTTGAGCTGCTTGGCGATGTTCACGTCGATGGGGCTCTGCGCGACCAGCGTGTGGCCGTAGCCGACGGCCGCGCCGGCGATGGTGCGGTAATTGTCCTGCTCCACCCAGTTGAGGAGAAGGTTCTCTCCCGCGCAGCCGCGCGCGATCTCCTTCATCACCTCGTTCATGGTCTCGTAGTGGCTGTGGCCGGTAACGATGAGCGGGACCTCCACCGCGGACAGCACCTCTTTCACCAGCGCGAGCGCCTCCTTCGGCGTTCTGCCTCCCCGCTCGGGATGGGTGCCGTCCAGGCGCACCGATATTAGATCAGCCCCGTATTTCTCCACGCACACGCGCGCCATCTCGGCCGGCCGCTCCAGAAGGCCGCCCCAGAGCTTCCGGAGCACCGGCGGATACTTCTCGCTCACCGCGTCGAAGACCTCCATGGCGACGAGCGGCCGGTTGGGCATGGTCCCTTCCCAGTGATGGAAGGGCATGCAGTTCGCGCCGCCTATGGTGTGGGTGATGCCGCGCGTGCCGCCCTCGGCGCGCGTCGCGCCGAGCTTCACGACGGTTACGGGCAATTCCGCCTTCTCCTTCCTCACCGGAAACGCGCTGATAGCCTGCACGCGCTCGCGCGCCGGGCGCGCCGGTCTCTTCGCCCCGGCAGGCGGGACGGCGGGCTTTGCGTCCGTCCTCACCGCGGGCTCCACGCCGAGGAACCGGCTCTGCAAAACGCCGATGATGTCTCCGACCACCTCCTTCGTAATTGAGGCGCGCAGCTCCTCGCGCACACTGGTCAGGATCTCGTTTTTTATGGATGCAATCGCGTCCGCCGTGAGCGCGACCGGTTCGCTCTCCCCTCCAGCCGCGGGTTTCGGCCGGGCCTCCGGGTCCTCACTTCGCGCACCGGCGACGGCCGCGGGCGTGCGCTCAGCGTCCTCGCGCGATTCGGCGTGGCCCGCCATGTCGTCCATGGCCAGCGCAGGGTGCCCGACGCGCTCCATATACGCGCGCACATCGCGCGCGTCGACCGCGATCGATTCGTCGGCGATCATCTCCATCATCCCGGGAACGCCCTGCTCGTTGAAGCGCCTGTCGAGGTCTTCGGCGAGTATCTCCTTGAGCTCGCGCGTCATCCACGTTATGCGACGATGTCCGCCCTCTGCGAAAAGGAACTTGCGCGAGGCGAGGAAGACCTTGCCGCAGCCCATGAAGCCGGGCGTCTGCATCCCGCCCCCCACCGTTCCGGCCAGGGTCGAGAAGCTCATGCCCACCGGGGTCTCGCCGGTGTACTCGCGGTTGACCGCCATCACGCCGTTCGTCTCGGGAACGTAGGCCAGTATCACCTCGAAACAGCCGCAGCTGGTCATGGGGCGGTCCATGATGGAATAGGCGCAGAAGCTCTCGACCGTCTTGTGCGACTGCGGGTAGACGTAGTCGTTCACGCCCCGCCAGACGCCCCGCACCGGGTCCAGGCACTCGCCCTTGGGCACGGGCTGGTTGGGGCCGGTCTCGTCGATCTCGTAGGCGGCCTTGCCGTCCAGCCAGTTGTAGGCGCCGCAGAGGCCGAGCCTCTCCGGCGTGATGACGCACACGTGGTTGGGCGCGAACGACTGGCAGAGCAGGCACGAGTAGAAAGTGTCGACCGATTCGTCGGTCATCGATTCGAGCCGCCGGTTGCGCTCCTGGTACACGGCGCGCGCGACGGCCACGCGCCGCTCGACCTCGGCGGCGTCGGTGACGAGCGTCACGCGGACCTTGTCCACGATGGCCGGGTAGTTCGCCAGGAACTTCGCGTGGATGATCTCGCCGTAGTGGCGCAGGCGCACGCCGCGCTCGAAGGCGCTCTTCGAGACGCGCGTCCACACGATGTCGCGCTGCCCCATGTGCCAGATGCCCTCGGCGCCGTTTACCAGGTGATGGATCTGCCGCTCGAGGATGGACTCGAAGTCCTGCTGCATCTTGCGCCCGGCCACCTCCACCCAGATGCCGAGCGGGAGCGCCGAGCCCGGCTCTATCTCGTCGATGTCCTTTCCAATTATTTCGATCTCGCCGTCGCTCACGGCGTCCATCTCCACCGAGGTGACGTACTCGAAGGCCGTGGTGATGTTGCCGCCGAACTCGGCGTGCGTGTCCTGCTTGCGGATGCGCTCGCCCTCGAAGGCCGCGCCGTAGGCGACCGGAATGGGCACCTTCGTCACTTTAATTTTGCAGCCGCGCACCTCGAGCGCGCGCTCCACCATGGAGTCGTGCGGCACGTTCGCGACGACGTGCTCGTAGGTGGTGATGCCCGAGGGGAGAATTTCCGGGATGTTCGTGTCGGCGATGACGGGAAACCCGTAGTTGAGCGCCCCCGCGGCGGCCGCGTATTTTTCTGCGTCGACCTCGCCAAGGGCGAGCACGAAGGCGAAAATGCGGTTCCTGTTGTAGCGGAGGTTCGCCTCGAAATCACCCGGTTTCACGCCGCCGAAGGAGAGCGCGGCCCGGTTCGCGAAGCCGAGCGCGTAGATGAGCGCGGAGACGTCGCGCCCGAAGGGCACCAGGCGCGTCTCCCAGCCAAGCTGCACGCCCTCCTCGGCGAGCTGCTCGGCGAACTGTTTGCCGCCCGTTGAGCCCGCCATGAAGACGTAGAGGTTCTTCTCCTGAAGCTCGCGCGCGATCTTCACGGCGATTTCGTTCGAGGGCGCGGCGCCGGTTATCGCGGCGAAGCCCGGCGCGGTGCCGTCGACGAACTCGATCCCGCGCTCGCGCATGATGACGTCGCTCGCCGCGCCCAGCCATATTCCTTCGGCCGGATCGGGCCCGATGAGGCAGCGGCAGGACTCTATGATCTCGCAGGCGAAGAGGGCGGCGACCCCGGCGTCGAGCGTGTTACCGAGGTAGGGCAGCCAGACCTTCTCCGACGGCCGTTCGGGCAGAAGCTCCTTCGCGCGGCGCAGGGCCCGGCGCAGGTCGGAGAGCGTTTCCATTTTCTCGCCGGTGAACGAGTAGATCACCGGCAGGTAGTATGCCGTATCGGGAAAACCGACGACGGCCGACTCGCCCTTCGCGCGGACGGCCTCGTCCAGTTTCGCCTCGGCGCGGGAGACCCACAGCGCGGCCCCGTCGATGGCGCTTGAACAGATCAGCTTAGACACCGAGCTCCCTCCTGTCCTTCATGTCCATGAGCTTGCGCTCGGTCTTACGGTTGATGCCAAGACGGTCGCGCCGCCCGTTGATGAGCGCGAGCGTCGCCTCCGCGGCCTCGACCGGATCGGCGTGCACGTGGAACGACGCCCCGAAGATACCGCGCGCCTCCTCGTTGAGGAACCGCGTGACGTTCTCCGAGCCCGCTATATGAAAGGGATGCCCCAGGATGACGTCGATACCCGAGGCGACGAAATAACAGCCTATGGCCACGGCCTTTTCGCTCATCCACTCGGGAGCGAGGCCCACCACCGGAACGTCGGAGAGGTCGTCGCCGAGCCCCCCTTCCAGCACCACCTCGGTCGCCGCCTCGAGAAGCCGCGCGTTGTCGACGCAGCTTCCCATGTGGAGCACCGGCGGCATGCCCACCGCCTCGCACACCTCGCGAAGGCCCGCTCCGGCCTTTTCGAGCGCCGTTTCGGGAGTGAGCATGCCGGCCTTTGCCGAGGCGATCGCCGCGCACCCGGTCTTGAGCACCAGCACGTCGTTCGCGATGAGCTCCTCGGTGAGCCTGTTGGTGTACCAGTCGAGCTTCGTCCTCGGGTTATTGCAGCCCACCACGCCCGCTATCCCCTTTATACGGCCCTGGATGATGGCGTCGTTGAGCGGGCGGAATGAGGCGCGGAAACTTCCTCCCAGCATGTACTTCACGGCGTCCACGCTGAAACCGGCGACCAGCGGCTTTTCGTAGCGGGGGATGGCGACCTTGCCGGGGTCGCGCCGCCTGTAGCTATCGATCGCCCGGCGAAGCAGCGCCGCGGCGTTTTCATACGCGTTGTCGGCGTGGAAACTCGCGTGGCGCGCGCCCACGGTACGGGCGATATCGCTCGTCGAGACGATCTCGGTGTGATAGGCCGAGGCCACCTCGGGAAGCGACGGCATGCAGCACTGCACGTCGATGATCATCATCTCGACGGCGCCGGTTACGATGGCGAGCTCCTGCTGGAGGAAGTTCCCGGCCACGGGGATTCCGTGGCGCATGAGGATCTCGTTCGCGGTACAGCAGATACCGGCCAGGGTGATGCCCTCGGCGCCCGCGTCCTTCGCGAGCGCGAGGAGCTTCGGATCGGCCGCGGCCGCGGCGAGCATCTCCGAAAGCGCCGGCTCGTGGCCGTGCACCACCACGTTCACCGTGCGTTCGCCGAGCACCCCGAGGTTCGCCGTGGAGCGCACCGGCGAGGGCGTGCCGAAGAGTATGTCGGAGACCACGCCGGCCACGCGCGAGCCCCCCCATCCGTCAGCAAGAGAAGCGCGAAACGCGTGCATCAGGACATTCCGGTAATCGTGGTCCACACCCATGTGCGTGCGGTGCATCGACTCAACGATCATGCGGTCGATCCCCGCGGGCGAGGCGCCGTGCCTGTCCCACAGCCCCTGGCGCTTCTTCGGCGCGAGCCTGAGTGTGGCCAGCGTCTCCTCCTGCGCGGTGAACTCGCGAAGCAGCGTCCGTGCGAGCTCGCGCGCGACTTCCGGTTCGCTTTTGTTTCCGGTATCGACGCCGTACAGGCGCGCCGCCTTCGAGAGGGCGCGCGCGTCTTTCAGCGTATAGTCACCGCCGTTTCCCTCCGCGACCTTCTTTAAAAGCAGCACGAGATGGCGGCCGTGGTCCGAGTGCGCGGCGGCGCCGCCAGCGACCTCGCGGAGAAAGTTGCGCGCGACGATGGTGTCCGCGTCCGCGCCGCACACGCCGAAACGCGATTTCGCGCTGATGCGGCACGGGCCCATGTGGCAGATGCGGCAGCAGACGCCCGAGGTGCCGAAGGCGCAGGCCTTGCCCTGTGCGTCCATCCGCGTGAAGCTGAGACCCACACCGTCGCGCGCGGCCTTGCCGATCGCCTCGATCGAGGCGGGGTCGACCGCGCGGTCGGCGGGCGTCTTTATCGTTTTAACGGCCTTTTCTTCCTGCCTGGTTCAATGCCTGTGTGTGATTGTGCGCGACGGGCGGATTTCCGTGTCCGCATCACCGCGTCATTGTACGTTTTCTCCGACCAACGCGTCCACCCGCCCCGCCACCGGGGG